>CAZOOH010000087.1:0-7940 GCA_964581375.1 uncultured Muribaculaceae bacterium | reverse complement strand
TAGGAATCTATTCAGGAACATATTCGATTACGTTTTCGTATAACTAACGGAAGTTATCGTAACTATAATGATTAAAGATGATTGTGACTACAATCATCTTTTTTTATTTTTCGTGATTCAAAAGATTCAGAGCAATTATTGCTGCAGCTTCGGCGTCGGCAAGGGCATTGTGATGATTATCAAGATTGTAACCGCAGTGAGCAGCAACAGTGGGCAAGCGGTGGTTTGGCAGATATTTCCAGGCTTTGCGAGATGCTCTGCAAGTACAGTAAAAGTTGTAGTTGGGGTAGGGTATATCGAAAACCCTGAAGGCCTCTTTCAGGCAACTTTCATCAAAAGGGCTGTTATGTGCAACAAGGGTTAACCCATCCAATTTCGGGGATATTTCGGCCCATACCTCCGGAAAAAGATCAGCCGCGTCGGTGTCGTATCTGCTTAAGCCGTGAACCTGAGTATTCCAGTAACCGTAAAAATTGGGAAGAGGTTTTACCAGTCGGTAAAACCTATCGGTAATAGCTCCCTCTTTTACTATTACAACACCAATACTGCAAATGCTCGAAAGGCTCCTGTTTGCAGTTTCAAAATCTATGGCAGCGAACTCTTGCATACAACAAATGTAAATAGTTTTTTATCATTTATAGACCTAATATTGTTACCTAAATAAAATTATTATAAAATAATAAATATATAAATGTACAGATAAACAGGAAGATATCTATAATATTCAAATAGATTAAGAATAAACCGTTTATTTTTATTAACTTTACTAACATCAAGAATATTACCTCAAATGAAGCTTGTATCTACCATAACTCATCAAGAGTATCCATTCAACAGGATTGAGGAATTTGCCGAAAACGGGGAGTCTTTAGAGGTCAAAATTGAAGGTATCGAAAAAGCCAGAATCAGAACAGGAAAGCATATATGGCAACGATTTGCCGAATTTCTTCCTTTTTCCCGGATGGACGAATCAATTTCTCTGGGAGAGGGAAATACTTCATTAATCAAAGCAGATGTAAAGCTTTTGGAGTATACCGGGCTTGAGAATCTGCTTATAAAAAACGAAACCCAAAACCCTACATGGAGTTTTAAAGACAGGGGTTCATTCTCTTGCATTGCAATGGCCAAGGAGATGGGAGAGTCCGTGACCGCTACAATTTCAACAGGGAATATGGGAAATTCGATATCGGCATATGGTGCAAAAGCAGGAATTAAGGTTATTGTCTTTGTTCCGGATTTTACACCAAAGGAGAAGATTCTAGCCATGGGAATTCATGGAGCATGTGTTATTAAAGTACAATCCGCAGATTACTCTCAAATGAAGAATGCTATTCTGGGGATGGCTAAAGATTTAAATTTAAGAATAGTATCGGGTAATGGTCCTATTCGCGCAGAGGGTTACAAACTTACGGCATTTGAACTTTTTGAGCAGATGGAGAGAGAAGTGCCCGACTATATAGTGGTTCCGACATCTGCCTGCGGTCATATTCGAGGAATTTTCAAAGGTTTTCGGGAGTTAAAGAAGGCAGGAATTGTATATAATATTCCTAAAATGGTTGTTGTCCAGGCAGCTAACAACAGCCCAATAGTAAGTGCCATCAAGAGCGGGAGCTCTGCAGTTATTCCATTTTCGAATTTTCATACCGTTGCAGAGGCAATAACTTCGGGGAATCCTCCCGGCGGCGATGAAATAATCGATAAAGCGAATAGATATGATTGGCTTGCAGAAGATGTTTCAGAAGAGGAGATTATTGAGTCTCAGAGGAAATTGGCCGAATCGGGGTATTTCGTAGAACCGGCATCTGCCACAAGCCTGGCTGCTCTAAAAAAACTGAGACAAGATGGTAAAATTGCAAGGGATGCAACCGTAGTTATGATTTTGACAGGCTCCGGTCTTAAAGATTCGGAAGTTTTGAAATATCATAGTGCCTCAATAGTTGATTCTAATTTGGAAAACGTAAGAGCTGAACTCGAGAAAATGCTTTAAATAGAGCGCTTTACAATAGAATATATTTTGAACTTTTAAAATAATCTCAAATGGACATAATTCGACATAAACCACAGGGTAGCTCGGTTGCGGGCCCGTATTTTCCTGCTGTTGAGATAAAGGAAAAGGAATTTAGTCAGCTTTTTGTTTCGGGGCAAGGGACAAAAAATCCTTTGACCGGCGAAAGAGTGTTGGGAGCAATAGAAGATCAAACGGTTGCCGTTATGGATAACCTTAAACTTGTGATTGAGGGTTGCGGATTCTCAATGGCAAGAGTTGTAAAAGTAACTATATTTCTTACCGACATGAACGATTTTGAAGCTGTGAACGAAATCTACAGAGATTACTTTCCTGAGGCCACATTTCCTGCACGTTCTACAGTGGCGGTAAAAGATTTACCGGGGGGGCAAAGCATTGAAGTAGATGCTGTTGTTGTTAGATAGAGCATAAATAGTAAGATAGTTCTTACATATTCTTTTCGGTCAATTTTTTATCTTTTCTTTTGCCGGCAACGTTAATAAGTGATGCTGCACCCAATACAAGCATTACAATAGCTTGTGATTCATGAGAGATAGTGGCAAATATAATTCCTGTAGTTTGAGATATTGCGTAAACAGATGACAGAGCAAGTGTTACAATCAGGTGATATGCTCCGATACCGCCCTGAACGGGTACAACCCAACCGAAACTTCCCACAACCATCAGAAACAAAGCATCTGCAGGCCCCAAATCCGAAAAAGAGGGAAAAGATAACATTGTAGTATAGCTCATAAGCCAATAGCTGATCCAGAGCAACAATGTATATATTATAAACAGCCATTTTTGAGGCATTTTTACGCCCGAAATCAATCCGGCAAGTAATCCTTTAGCGATATCTGCAATTTTTCTTAAAATCGGGTGCTTTTCGCGAAATCGAAAAATTATGTAAGTAAAGATTGCGAATGCCAGGAAAGTTATGATTCCAAGCCATAAAAGACCGGAAGTATGAAATGATACACCTTCGGCAGATTGAGAGGCTTCACCGGAAAAGGGAAGGATTCTGCTAACCGGAGCAAGGATTTCATTTTGGATAAATTGCCCGAATCGCTCCCACGATATTACAAATAATGAGAAAGTTACACCAATCAGGCACAACATGTCGAAACTCCTTTCCAAAACCACGGTACCAACAACCTTTTCAAAAGCCAGTCCGCTTTTTTTTGTAATAACACCGCACCGGGTAATCTCCCCGGCACGAGGTACGGCAAAATTTGTTAAGTATGCAATATTTAGTGCGTCCCATGCGTGTACAGCTTTTACTTTACTCTGTTTTTTTGCAGATATATCCTCCAAAGGCGACATAATCAGGCGCCAACGTTCAGAACGAATCAGCACCGACAATGCTCCGACAATCATTGAAGCACCTATCCACCAGTAGTTACAGCTTCGAAGACCGGCTACGAAGTCGCTCCATTTTACCTCACGAAAACAAAAGTATAGCAGAATTCCTGCAAGAACCAGTAAGAGCACATATTTGAGAGCCGAATAAAGTTTCTTCATATTGTTTTTTTGGGATTAAGTAAAGTAAATGGTTTCAGGTCAAGTAAATAAAGTTAGGCAAAGTTCGATTAAATTTTAAGACGAAATTACAGTGAGACTATTTTATTTGTTTGAGAATCGGGGAAAACAACTTTAGGTTTAAAGTTTTCGGCCTCTTCCGGAGTCATAAAACCGTATGCCATTATAATCACAAGATCGTCTACGGAAAATTTGTGAGCGGCGGCCCCGTTAATCCCGATTTTTCCACTTCCGTGTTCTCCTTTTATGACATAAGTTTCGATTCTCTCGCCATTAGAAATATTTACTACGGCAACTTTCTCATTTTGCCTCAGTCCGGCAGCCTCTATAAGAGCTTCGTCAATAGTAATACTCCCGATATAGTTCAAATTAGCCTCAGTAACCCTGGCACGATGGATCTTAGATTTTAGAATCTCAAGTAACATGTTTTTTTATTAAAATACGTTATTATTTTATAATTATATCAATTTAATATTGTCTATAAGCCTTATGTGGCCTGCATATACTGCGACACACAGTTGAACTTCCTGAGCCTTGCTCCAATCGACAACCGGTTGCAGATTATTTGAATCAAGGAGTTCGGCGTACTCAACTTTTAACCCTTCAACAGCATTTATCTGCTCAGTAATCTTTTCAGAGAGTTCGCCCGGAGTAATGGGCATTTTACTTTCCTCTTTTTGCTTGCCGGAGCTTAGAATCTCCTTTAAATATTCTCTTGAAAGCAGTAAAATTCTATAAATTTCGGGAGCAATTCTCCTTTGTTCTGGAGTTAGAAGCATATTTCTCGAACTCATTGCCAATCCATCGTTTTCGCGTAAAGTAGGACAAGCTTCAATTTTGATTTTATAGTCTAATTTTTTTACAATATGCTTAATTATTGCCAATTGTTGAAAATCCTTCTCTCCGAAGAATGCAAAATCCGGCTTTACAATATCGAAAAGTCGTGTAACTACTTGTGCTACACCGAAAAAATGACCGGGGCGGCGGGGGCCTTCTCCAAATTGATCGAGCCCATCGAATTCGAAATTTTCGGAAGTATGTGTAGTGCAGGATGTGGTTGTTTTTGGCATATTTCCCGTAAAGTCAAGGCCTTCGGGATATATTTCCGAACTCTCCGGAACAAAAACAACATCAGCCCCCGCCGCCTCTAACAATTTACTGTCCTCCTCAACATTTCTCGGATACTTTTCAAGATCTGTGGCATTGTTGAACTGAGTGGGATTTACAAAAATGCTAACCACAGTTATGTCTGTTTTTGATATAGATCTGTTTACCAACGAGATGTGCCCTTGATGGAGGGCTCCCATTGTCGGGACAAAACCAACAGTAATTTTACCAGATTCTTTCCCTTTAGCGGAGCTGTTAATTTCTGAGTTGCAGCTGTTTTTCGAATTTTTAAGATTATCGATCACCTCTTCCAGTTCACGAACACTTCTGCAAATTTTCATCGAGATAATTTTTTGCAAACCTACAAAAAAATTGGAACTTTGTGCCGAAATAATCCCTTAGTAAAATATCGATGAAATCTATACTAGGCATTGGTAATGCCCTAACTGACATACTGGCTGTTCTTGAAACCGATTCTCTGCTTGAAAAGTATCATCTGCCCAAAGGAAGCATGCAACACGTTGATCGTGAGACAGGTGAAAAAATTTGGCAACATTTAAGGCAGATGGGTGTTCAGTTGGTTGCTGGTGGTTCGGCGGCGAATACTATAACCGGGACAGCTGTTCTGGGCATGCCTTCGGGATTTATCGGTAAAGTTGGGGACGATGAACTTGGATCCCTTTTTAAATCGGAGCAATCGCAAAGCGGCATCTGCTCAACTCTCCTAAGGGGTAAGGCGGCTTCGGGTCGCGCAATGGTCTTTATTACAGCTCCTAACGCCGAAAGAACATTTGCGGTTTACCTTGGTGCGGCAATAGAACTTGTACCTGAGGATTTGTCGTTAGATATGTTCAGGGGTTATGATTATTTTCATATTGAGGGCTATTTGGTCCAAAATCAGGAACTTGTACGTAAGGCTGTTGAACTTGCAAGAGAGGCGGGTATGACTATCTCTATCGACTTGGCCAGTTACAATGTTGTTGAGTCAAATGAGGCTTTCCTGCACGATATTGTTGAAAATTATGTAGACATTGTTTTTGCTAATGAAACAGAGGCTGAGGCTTTTACAGGGCTGGAGCCGCGGGAAGCATTGGACGAAATAGCAAAACTATGCTCTATTGCAGTTGTCAAAATAGGCAAAGATGGGTCAATGATTAAAAGCGGCGATGAGTATCACTATATCGAAGCATGGCCGGCAGATACTCGTGACGCAACAGGAGCGGGTGATATTTATGCTGCTGGTTTCCTTTTTGCCCATGCAAGTAATCTTTCGCTCAAAGAGTGTGGCGATGTAGGTTCAATTGTGGCAGCAAAGGTAGTCGAAGTAATTGGTCCTAAGATAGATATCCCTCGATGGAAATTAGCCAAACAAGAGATTCGCGAACTTACGGGTCTGCTTAAATGAACTTACGGGCTTGCTTAAATAATCTATATTTTTTGTAAATTAAGCTTAGTCAACTAACTTTTTAAAGCTTTGGCAGCTCGTACTGTGCACGAGCATTTTTTAAGCCTCAGTTTTACAGTTAGTTACAAAAGATGTGCCACGTGACGTGCCACATCTTTTGTATGTTGCAGCATGTCAGAAAGTTGCACGATGTTCGCGCAAGCAGCTGAAGAACTGTGAGTTGCGAAACATGTGCCACGTGACGTGCCACATCTTTTGTACATTACAAATAATCAAGACGTTGCATAATGTTCTCGCAAGTGGCAGGAATACAGCGAATTACGGAAAATGTGGCACAAAAAGGGGTAAACTGAAGGAAATAAGGCAGATATATTTTAATAAGGCAGATATATTTTGATTGAAAAATTCTCAGACCAGCTTTCTAGAAGAGTCCGTGGAGTTGGGCGTCAATTTTGTCGATAACAACGCTAAGGTCTTCGCTTCGATCTTCGAATTTGTTTTCGTCAACGTCAATTATAAGCAGTTTGCTTGCAGAATATGATGCAATCCATTTCTCGTAACGGTCATTAAGGCCTGACAGATAGTCGATTCGGATACCGCTTTCGAATTCGCGGCCCCTTTTGTGAATTTGAGAAACCAGATTTGGGATGGAAGATTTGAGATATATCAACAAATCCGGTGGTTTTACAAGAGAAATCATCAGTTCGAAAAGGGAGCTGTAGTTTTCGAAATCACGGCTGGTCATAAGTCCCATCGAATGCAGATTGGGAGCGAAAATCATTGCGTCTTCGTAAATTGTACGATCCTGGATTACGTTTTTTTGGAAACGATCGATATCGACGATTCCTTTAAAACGTTGGTTAAGAAAGAAAATCTGAAGATTGAAAGACCAACGAGGCATGTCATTGTAAAAATCGCTCAAATAAGGATTATTATCGACCTCTTCATATTTAGCTTCCCAGTTATAGTGTTTTGAAAGTAAACGCGTTAGAGTGGTTTTCCCGCTTCCGATGTTTCCGGCAACAGCAATATGCATAGCTTAAAAATTTAATAGGTTAGTGAGAATTTCTTTGCAGGGTTTTAAGATAATTCTGTAAGCAAAAATAAGTAATCTTTTGTTAATTTTGCAGAATGTTCGACTCTTTACAACATAAAGGGCGCCGAAAAAAACTTATAGATGCGCTCAAACACAAATATAGCTTCGATATCAAAGTAATGGAGGCAATGGAGAAAGTTCCCCGCCATATGTTTATTGACGAGGAACTCGACTCAATGGCATATCTTGACAAGCCACTTCCAATTGCCGCCAAACAGACTATTTCACAGCCGTTTACGGTAGCTATGCAAACACATCTGCTTGGATTAAAGAAATTTGACAAAGTTTTGGAAATCGGTACGGGATGTGCATACCAAACAGCAGTTTTGGCCGAAATGGGATTCAGAGTTTACAGTATAGAGCGTCATAAACCGCTCTATATCATAGCCCAAAAGAATCTAGCCAGGCTCGACTACCACTCCCCGTTACTTTTTCATGGCGACGGTTTCGCAGGTTTACCTAAGTTTGCACCATTTAACGGAATTTTAGTCACTTGCGGAGCTCCCGAAATTCCGAAAGAGTTATTGAGGCAGATTTCGATTGGCGGAAGGATGGTTATTCCGGTGGGCGATGTCAATCAAAAAATGGTTGTTGTGGAGCGATTTAGCGAAGAAGAATTTAAAATTACTGAACATGGGGACTACAATTTTGTTCCTATGCTCAAGGGTACGGAATAATGAGGGGAGCGGCCGCGGATAGCCGCTCTGCCCCAAAATCCTTACTTAATCCTTATTTAATCCTTATTTAATCCTTATAAAATCCTTACTTAATCCTTATTTAATCCTTAT
>CAZOOH010000086.1:0-7971 GCA_964581375.1 uncultured Muribaculaceae bacterium | reverse complement strand
TTCCCGAAAAATATCTGGATAATTTTACAGCTGAAATAATGAGACATTACAATTTTTCAAAATCACGCATGAGATGGCATGTTGTCTTTAAATATGCAGCAGTTGCAGCAATTTTAATATTTTTTGCAATTCCAAGTTATTTTTTGCTAAGATTTTCTGAAAGACCAAAGATAGAAGAGACATACGTAAATCAGCCTGTTAACAGTGAATTGTTTAAATCAATAGAAAGGCTATCGGACGAGGAGCTGGTAGTACTGACTTCACTTCTTGATGATGATGATATTTATAAAGATCAATTTTAATTTAAATTGTTATGAAAAAAGTTTTAATCGGATTTCTTTTTATAGCTGCATCAATGGCGTTTCAAAACCATTTATATGCACAACAAAGCAGAATCTATCCCCGGGTAAAAGTAGTACTTTTACAAAATCAACTGGAGGAGGTAAAAAGAAGAATTAATCTTGATGATAAAAAATCAGAGAAATTTGATAAACTATACGAATCTTACATAAATGAAATTGCCTCGATAAACAGCAGCAACAGATTTCCTGCAATTAATGATTTAGATTTAGACAAATATTCTGATAATCAAATTGAAAAAATCTTTATGAAGCAATCGGAGCGTTCCAGAAAGTTACTTTCGGTAAGAGAAAAATATTTTTGGTTATTCAGGAGTTTTCTCTCTCCAAAAGAGATCCTTACAATGTATAGAGTAGAGAGGGAGGTAGTAAATTCTGCTTTACAGGAGATACACCGACGAGAAAAAAATAAGGAAGAGTGAACATATTAGAATTAATTTTGTTAAAGGGTTAAAATTAAATTAATATCTAAATGAAAGAACTAGAAAGTATCGAAACTGCAAATAAAATTGCTGTCAGAGGCAATGGACTTACACTATTGGGCGATGTCGTAAAAGTTGGATCAGTGGCAAAAGATTTTACCACTGTAGATAATAACTCTAAAGAGATTAAATTATCCGATTATAAAGGTAAGGTTGTTATTTTGAGCATATTCCCTTCTGTTGACACTGCTGTATGTGCAACTCAAACCCGTACCTTTAATCAAAAGGCTGTAGAGCTTTCGGATAATGTTGCAATTATTACAATATCAAAAGATTTGCCATTTGCCTTGGGTCGTTTTTGCGCTGCTGAGGGTATTAACAATATTACAACTACATCTGATTATAAATTTTCTGAATTTGGTTTGAAATACGGTTTCTTGATAAAAGAAAATAGATTGCTTGCAAGAGGAGTTGTTGTAATAGATCAGGAAGGTATAGTGAAATATGTAGAGTATGTTCCGGATATTATTCAGGAACCTGAATATCAAAAAACACTTGATGTTGTTAAAGGTCTGATTTAATCGGACCTTTTTTTTATATTTGTTAACTTAAACGTTAACAAATGAATAATTTCACTTCAATCATCGAACAAATCGGCTCTGTTTTATGGGGCTGGCCTATGATCATTCTACTGCTGGGTACGCATTTGTATCTTACAGTGATTTTAAAATTCCCCCAAAGGAAAATATTCACTGCCATTAAATTATCTGTTACAAAAGATAAAGATGGCAAAGGAGATGTGAGTCAATTCGGAGCTTTAGCAACAGCTTTAGCCGCAACAATCGGTACAGGAAACATAGTTGGTGTTGCCACTGCAGTTGCATTGGGGGGGCCGGGAGCTGTACTTTGGACCTGGCTTACCGGAGTTTTTGGTATTGCTACAAAATATTCTGAGGGGTTACTTGCAATTAAATACAGAGTAAAAACTTCGGACGGTACCATGTTGGGAGGTCCGATGTATGCTCTTGAAAGGGGTTTGAACATGAAGTGGCTGGGTGTATTATTTGCAATTTTTACGGCTATTGCTGCTTTTGGAATAGGTAATACCGTTCAGGCAAATTCAATTTCAATGATGGTTAAAGAGACTTATAACGTATCGCCATGGATTTCGGGTAGTGTAATTGCCTTCCTTACTGCACTTGTGATCCTGTTCGGAGTCAAAGGAATTGCTAAAGTAAGCGGGACTCTTGTTCCATTTATGGCAATTTTTTATGTTATAGGTTGTGTGGTTATTTTATTTATGAACTTCAACTATTTAGATGATACATTTAAATTGATTTTCACATCTGCTTTTACCACAAAGGCAGCCGGAGGTGGTTTTGTTGGTACTACAATTATGATGGCCGCACGTTACGGAATTGCCAGAGGTTTATTTTCAAATGAATCCGGTTTAGGATCTGCACCAATTGTTGCTGCTGCTGCGCAAACAAGAAATCCTGTAAGGCAAGCCTTAGTATCTTCGACTGGTACATTTTGGGATACAGTGGTAGTTTGTGCGCTTACAGGATTAGTTATTGTAAGTACAATTATTGTTTACCCTGAAATTGACCATACACAAGGAGCTGCTCTTACTAAAGCTGCATTCGGTAAACTTCCTGTTTTCGGACCAATAATTCTTGCTGTGGGTATAATAACTTTTGCTTTTTCGACAATCCTGGGATGGTCATATTACGGCGAAAAAGCTGTAGAGTACCTGGGAGGTAAAAAAATGATAAAAATTTACCGTTTATTATGGATTGTTGCTACGTTCTTTGGTTCGGCCATAAATCTGAAACTTATATGGGACATTGCTGACAATATGAATGCGCTTATGGCAATACCGAACTTAATTGCCCTTATTTTATTGTCTAAAGTACTTATTAAAGAAACAAACAAGTATCTCTGGAGCGGAAAATTAGATATGACCGACACCGATGAGATACCTGTTGTTAAAAAATAGAGAGGATTATTTAAGAAAACTGTATTTCTTTCCGTAATCTCTCATTTGTTGCAGAAAATCGGCAGGATATTCGATTTTATAATCGACTATTTTGCCGTTTTTCTCTACAGGAATAATTTCGGGATTTATAAAACCTCCGTATGGCTTTAAGTTAAGTGATGCATAACGCTCTTTAACCTCTTTATGTAGTACAGGATCGATTGTGATGCCGTATTTATTTACCAATGCTTTTCCAGCTTCATAGTCGCCCTCTGACTTAATCCTCTGTAACTCTTTAAGTAAATCTCCGAATAAAGCACGCAATTTAATAAAGTCATTAACAACAATATAGGTTTTGCCATCTCTTACTTTTTTCTCTATAACATTTTCGGATTTTCCTTTTTCATAACACCACTCCGCAATCAGTTTACGATCTTGCATATGTGCCTGAGTTACCGATTTACCCAGCTCAATTCTAACGAGTTGAGTCATCATGCCATTTCTGATATAGTTGATATATTCGGCTTTATATGCCTCTTCATTAGGCGTGATTCCAAGTTCGACCATTTTTTTGTCGGCAAGGAAATGGAGAGCAAAGATATCTGCTCTGGCCTCTTCAAGTGCCGAACTATACTCTTTTAAAGCATTTGCAGATGTTGTTTCAAGCAATTGTCCGGAACCGTGACCTAAGCATTCATGAAGATCGGTATGAAGATTATTTGTAAGGGAGCCATATTGTTTTAAAAGTTTTACTTCATTCTCGTCCCATGCAAATTCGGCAGTTAAACTTTTAGGAGATTCCTCTGCTGCTTTGTCGTAAGCGTCAGAAATGTTTGCAATTGTAACCGATTTGGAACCAAAGTCTTTACGTATCCAGTCGGCGTTAGGCAGATTAATTCCCAGCGGTGATACAGGATAACAATCGCCTCCAAGTGCGGCAACAGTTATAACTTTTGCAGAAACTCCCTTAACCTCTTTTTTCTTAAACTTGGAATCGGTAGGAGAGTTGTCTTCGAACCATTGAGCATTTGCGCTAATAATATCGGTTCTTTTAGATGCCTCTTTATCTTTGAAGTTCACGGTCGCTTCCCATGTTGATTTCATTCCGAGCGGATCATTATAATTTTCGATGAATCCGTTTATGAAATCGACATCGGATTTTGTGTCTTGCACCCAGGCTACATTAAATTCATCCCAGGTTTTGAGACTGCCTGTTTTGTAATATTCAATCAATTTGGCAATATAGTTTTTCTGAGTATCATTTTCGGCTGCAACCGCCGCTTTCTCAAGATGGAAAATAATCTGCTCAATAACAGGAGAGTATAGTCCTCCTAATTTGTATACTTCTTCATATATTTTCCCGTTGTTTTTAACAAGTTTAGAGTTCAAACCATAAGATATTGGAGTTGAATCATTAGGAACCTCCATCTTTTTATAGAAATCCTCCGCCTCTTTTGCCGATACATTTTCATAAAAGTTTACGGCAGATGACGCAATAAGATCACCTTCGCCGCTGATATTTTTTCTGTATTTATATAGAGTCGGGTCAAAAATAATCGGCAATATTTCTGCTTTTAAATCAGCCTGACCGCTTTTATCCATAAGCACGGCAAAATAATCCTGACTGCATCCGGGAATAATCTTTTCTTCGCCGTAGTGGTGATGAATTCCGTTACTGAAAAAGACCCTTTTTGCATAAACAATAAATTGGTCGTAACTATCACCACTTTTCTCTCCGGTATAGTCATCGAGAATTTTTTCGAGAACTCTTCTGACCTTAAGGTTATACTTGAAGTTCTGATCCCAAAGAATATCTCTTCCGCATTTAGCAGCTTCCGATAAATGATATATGTACTCTTTTTGTTGAAAGGTAAGAGAATCCCATCCCGGTACCTGAAAGCGTATTACTTTAATGTCTGCAAACTCATCTGCCAGATATTTAAAGGAGGTTGACTCCTGTTTTGACTTGCAACCTGTTCCCAGAAGACCAAAAACAGCAAATGCTATGAATGTCATGGTTTTTAAAAATTTCATTGTGATTTATTTTATATTTTGGTGTAAAGATACCCAATTTTTTAACTATTTTCGTTCTTTTATATTTGCTATGGGAAGAGGAACTTTAACTGTTATTCTGCTGTTTATAGCCAACAGTTTCATGACAATGGCATGGTACGGCCATCTTAAATTCAATTTTGTAAAGAGCTGGGGGAAATGGAGTATAATCGGCCTCATTTTAATAAGCTGGGGTATCGCTTTTGTTGAATATTGTTTTCAGGTGCCGGCTAACAGGTTGGGTTATAAATCTTTCGGAGGCCCTTTTACTTTGGTGCAACTAAAAGTCATTCAGGAGATTGTAACATTGATGGTGTTTGTGGGTTTTTCGGTCGTTTTTTTTAAAAATGAAACATTTAAATTGAATCACTTTATTGCATTTATTTTCCTTGTCCTTGCAGTTTTTTTTATATTTAAGGATTAAAATATTACTTTTTAAAATAGCTGAAATGTTTAAATACAAAGCAATAAGATTTTTTCTGTTAACGACGATTTTTGCAGTCTTTATATCATCTTGTTGCAAAGAGGATAATCCAGATTCATTCGAAAAAGTAATTGTTCTCTACATGGCTGCAAATAATAATCTTGATAGCTATGCGAGAGAAAATATATCTGCTTTAAAAACGGGATTTGTACCCGATAAAAATGATTCTGAGGTTTTGCTGTTGTTTAAACATCTTTCAGGTGAACAACCAAAGTTGGTGAGGGTTTATAAAAACAACGGAGTTGTTGAAGAGGAGCAGGTTAAGTTATTCAATGGATATAATTCTGCATCTGCACAAACTCTTGAAGAGGTTCTTACTAATGTTAAAAATAGTTACAGTGCAGCTGAATACGGACTTATATTATGGTCTCACTCTACCGGATGGCTGCCGCCGGGTTACTATGACTCTCATCCCACCGGACTTGCTTTTTTTGAAGACCCTTTTGCGGGCATTGTTAAAAGTTTTGGGTACGACAGCGGTCAAGAGATGGAACTGACCGATCTGGCAGATGCTGTTCCGTATAAATTTAAATATATAATTTTTGATGCTTGTTTTAACGGAGGCATCGAAACTGCATACGAATTGAAAGATAAAGCCGATTTTATTGTTGCATCGCCCACCGAAATTTTGGCAACCGGTTTTCCATATGATAAAATTATTCAACCTCTTTTTGAAAATTCCGATTTGAATACTGTTTGCCAGATGTATTATGATTACTATACGACCGGTACCGGATACAATGCGGCAACAATTTCCATTTACAAAACATCAAAATTACCGGCATTGGCTCAAATTAGCAATACGATATTTCAAAATAACAGGTCCAAAATTGCTGCACTGGATATGAATTATATTCAGCCATATTTCAGGATGGACAAACACTGGTTCTACGATATGGAGGATTTTGTGAGGCAGATAGCTTCTCCTGCTGAATTTGCTGATTTTCATGCTGCTTTAAATGAGGTAGTTATTGCTAAATGGTATACCGACTATTTTATGACAATAGCAATTAGCCGTTATTCGGGAATAAGTATGTATGTTCCAAATCCTCCGGATGTTGAGTTAGATTCATTTTACAAACGATTTAAATGGAATATTGCATCGGGATTGATACAATAACTGCTTGGTTTAAAATTATTTTTTTATATCTTTGCGACCTCTAAAAAAGGTGACTTTTTTGGTGCAATGGGATCCGGAAAATCCGGATTGAGTAACACATTTTAAATTATTATCAATGAAAACATTCGTTCTTAACGGAGAGACAAGAGAACTCTCAAACAAACAAGCAATTAAAACACTAAGAAGAAACGGTTCAGTACCATGTGTATTGTACGGTGCAAAGCAGGATAATATCCATTTCTCTGTAAATGCAAAAGAACTTCTTGGAATTATGAATACTCCTTATTCATTTATTGTTGAACTTGTTATATCGGGTAAAAAATATCTTTCGGTATATCATGCGGCTCAATTCCACCCACTTACAGATGAACCATTACATGTAGATTTTCTTGCGATATCTGCCGATAAACCGGTTTCAATTAATGTTCCTATTGTAATTACAGGTAACTCTGAAGGAGTTCGTCAAGGTGGTAAACTTATTGTTTCTACAAGAAAACTCAAGATTTCGGCAATGATTAATAATCTTCCCGACAATGTAGAAGTTGACATCACTGAATTAGGTCTTGGAAAAACAATTCTTGCCGGAGATCTAAGCTATGACAATATTCAGATACTTACACCTAAGACAACAATCATTTGCGCAGTTAAAATGACAAGAGCAGCAATCGGTGCTGCAGCGGCTGCCGCAAAATCATAACTATTATAGAGTATGAGTTATTTGATAGTCGGATTGGGAAACATCGGCTTTGAATACGCCAATACTCGTCATAATGTCGGATTCACAGTGTTGGATGCTCTTGCCGGAGCGTCCAACATCTCTTTTACGACAATGCGTTACGGAGCTCTTACAGAATATAAATTTAAAGGAAGAACTTTCTTTTTACTTAAGCCGTCAACCTATATGAACCTGAGTGGGAAGGCAGTAAATTATTGGCTTAAAGCCGAAAACATCCCTTTGGAAAATCTGCTTGTAGTTGTTGATGATCTCTCATTGCCATTCGGAACATTAAGATTGAGAAAAAAAGGTAGTGACGGAGGACACAACGGCTTGAAGGACATAAACCTTGTGCTTGGAACTGAGAATTATGCAAGATTGAGAGTTGGGATTGGTTCAGAATTTCCAAGAGGAGGGCAGATAGATTTTGTTTTAAGCGAATGGGAAGATGAGGAGTTAAAAGAGATGCCCGAAGTTTGTAAAAAAGCTGCCGAAATAATTAAAACATTTGGTACTTCAGGTGTAGACTTTGCTATGAATAACTTTAACTCACGAAAATAACTTGGTACGTATAGACAAATATCTATGGGCAATCAGGACCTTTAAAACAAGGACCGATGCCGCCGATGCATGCAAGTCCGGCAAAGTTAAAGTCAACGGCATGGAGGCAAAACCTGCAAAGGATATTAAAGCGGGCGACACAATCGAAATCAGAAGAAATAATGTACATTTTACATTCAAAGTAATTGCTGAGTTAGAGAACAGACAACCTGCCAAAAATGTAGCTTTATATGCCGAAAACATCACTCCTCAGTCGGAATTGGATAAACTGTACGCACCT
>CAZOOH010000085.1:6758-7977 GCA_964581375.1 uncultured Muribaculaceae bacterium | reverse complement strand
ATTCCGGCAAAATCTATGGTTTTTGAGTAGATTCCATTATAGATTGTGTTGGAAGCAGGAATAACCTCGCCAAACATATCGGTTCCCGATTTAGTCATAACATTTCTGTGAATAAAGTTTGTAATTGGTGAACCCTTTTGATAATATTTTGACGATTGATCGGAGTTGTAATAATTTGCCTGATTAGCGGATAGGTTGTCGGTAAGAAGGTAAACACTCAATTTAAGAGCGTCAAAATATTGTTTACCGAATTTTACCCTCACATTTGCAGTAACTGTAGTCCCTGAGCTTGTTACATTTAACGCCAGACCAAGATTTTCGGGTGTGTGCATCGACGATATCGTATTAATATTCCCGGTCCATACCGAAATTCTGTCGGCATGTACTGTAGGAACCCCCGTGAATCCGAAAGATTGAAAAAGAGAGGCATTTGAACTGTATGACATTTCGTCACTCAGGTGTAATGCAATGTGTACAACTTTAGAATCTGCCTTGAGTAAATCTTCAATTTGACCGACTGCTCTGGGACAATAGCCGCACCAAGTTCCGGTATATTGCTCCAAAAGAACATTCTTCTCGAATAGAAGAGAAGCGGGAGTAGGGTTGGATGGATTTTCGGGATTATCGGGCGAATTGTTATCTTTTTCGCAAGAGATTATAGTTATTGTAAAAACGAGTAATAATATTTTAAGGAAAAATTTCTTCATTGTAATTAAATATAATTCAAAGTTTAAAGTTAAAAATATCCGAGGATTTTTAATATGAGCGGAGTGAGAAGCGCAGTAAAAATTCCGTTCAGAATGAGGCCTAACCCCGACATTGCCCCATAACGGGAACTAATCTCCATAGATTTTGATGTACCGATGCCGTGTGCGGCTGTACCCATGGAGATCCCTTGCGCAAAGGGACTCTCTATCTTAAATATCTGCAAAATTTTGTAACCGAAAACAGCACCAAAGACGCCAACTACAATAGTTACCGATGCCGTCAGAGCGGGGATTCCTCCGATAATTCCTGAAATTTCGATTGCGATAGGACTGGTAACCGATTTAGGAGCAAGCGATAGAATGATTTGCTGTGAGGCACCGAAAATTTTTGCCAAAAAAACAACAGAAACGACTCCGGCAATACACCCTGCCAATTGCGACAATAAAACCGAAACTGCCTGTTTTTTAATGTTTTCAAGTTGCTTATAGAGAGGCACTCCCAGAGCTACAAC
>CAZOOH010000085.1:1193-6658 GCA_964581375.1 uncultured Muribaculaceae bacterium | reverse complement strand
GCACTTCCGAAAGATGCGATTACTATAGACCAGAATGAGAGTTTAATTAAATCGAAGTAGAGCATTACCGCAACCCCGGGTGGAATAAAGAAAAAAGCAAGATTCTTGGTCAGAAGTTCTGCAATATCATCTACCCACGATAGTTTTACAATACCCGCTTTAAGAGAGAGAGTGAGCACCAACATCCCAATTATACTGGAAGGAATCTTTATACCGGTTAGGTAAACTACGAGCTCCCCGAAAGCAAGACATCCGAAAATTATTAAAATCGAACGAATCATACTATTCCGGAATAAATTCAAGCACCGGATACACAGGTTCGGTAAAACCGAATTTTCGGTACAGCTTCTCACCGTCTTTAGAAGTATGCAGCGAAATCTTGGTAATTCCGCGCAACTTTGCTTCGTCAATAAGACGTTGAAGTATAAGTGCAGATACCCCCTGCCTGCGTGCCTGAGGGATTGTGTACATATTCAGGATATCGCCCTCAAGATAAGAGGATTGGTTAAAATCGCCGGGGATTTTTTTGAGGACCATAGCCCCAAAACTGACAATCTGATCCCGATAGAGAGCCATAAAAGCAAAAAATCGCCCCTCTTCGAGAGCCTCTCTGAAGAAATCAGTAAGTTCGCATCTCAGTTTTGATACATACTCTGCAGGCCTTTCTCCCTGCATTTCTGCCAGATACGCCAATCTGTAATCGGTGAGCAATTCAACTTCCGACAACCCTATTTCGCGAAGCTTCACACTTGCCTTATCTATTTGCATAATATACGATTTGAAATAACAGGCTATAAAGTTATTATTTTCCCGGGTACTTTAAAATTAAAAGAGGGTCTGCAATTCACAGAACCCTCTTCCTCACTTAACCTAAATTTTTAAATGATATCGGAACTAATCGGCTTTTGGACTTACAAAAGTCTCAGTAACCGTTTTAAAATCTTTTAATGTATTGTCAGACAAAGTTATTGCAAAAACAGCAACATTGTCATTCTTAGGAAGGGTCACCTGCTTTGCACCCGGAGCAATATCCAGACACACCTCATACATAAAACCATACTCATAAGATACATTGCCTCTTAGTCCATTGTGATGGTGAGCAGTTAAAAGACCAATCTTGTCGCTCTTTAAATAAGGCTTGGTTAATCCATCCCAGCCCCACTGACCGTAGAATCCCCTCCAATAAGGAGCATTAACCTTGTAGTCTCTATTGTCGACAGTTATAATTGTCTCATTATCTTTATTATTTGATGCCAGTAAAATGTAAAGTTTAGTGTAATTTCCAGCAGGCAGATTAATCACATTACCTTTACACATAACCACATCGGGAACATTCTCTCCTCCCAGATTATATGTAATTCCATCGTTGTCGAATGAGGCAGGAATTAATTCTGCCGCAAAGGAGTTACGACTCTGATCGAACTGATAATATGTGAAAAACTCATCAGTAGTAAATCCTACACTGTTGAAAGGTAATTTTACGGGAGCATTATCAATTTTAAGAGAACTCTTCACCTTAGGATCTGCAAGCTTAATTCTGAATGTTTTAGGAGCAAACTTACCTGCACTTACCAATATTGAATTACCCTCGATTTTAGCCTCACCAATCTTCTCTTCAATTGCGTTGCACTCTTCGGCATAAACCACAGCAGCAGGGAATGTAATTTTGGCATTCTCTACACTTTTGCCCGTAAGTTCGTAACAACGGACAATATATCCGTTTCCGTCTTCTGCCCTCTTGAGAGCACGAACCCCAATCTGAGGAGTTGAAACACTTAGCATAGAGAATTCACTGCCCAAAGAACCGGCATGTTTAGGAGTAGAGAAGGCAACCAAAGGCATATTAAGTTTTTCGGCCTCAACAACTGTTTTATCGCACAACGATTCACCTTTATGACCTACAATCGAATAAGTAAAATGGTGCTCACCCTGATCATTATATGCCTGGAACTGATAATTTTTACCTACACCAGGAGTGTGTAATAGCGTAAGTCTCAACGTATTATTGTTTGGTTTATCCCATCCGTATTTAGAGTCGTTCAAAACAGAGACACCATACTCCCCGCTTGCGTCGGTAATATCTGCCCATTTGTGAGCAGGAACTTCGTATGCCTGAGGAGTGTTATTTTCCCTTTTAATACTACCCAGACCTAAGTCATAAGTAGCCTTCTCGTTCGAAACATTGCAAACAAACTCAGCCTTAAGAAGAGCATCCTTGGTTCCCCATTTGACAATATTTTCAACATCGATACGGTCGTCAGAGGCTCCGTTTGTGAGTCTTATAAACTGAACGAACTTAGAATCGCCGAAAGTTCTTTCAACTTTAAGAGAGACTCTGGCTGCTCCGTTTTCGGCAACCGAAATCTTCACGTTTTTAGTAACCGAACTTGCCTCTTTATCAATTGTGGTTTTAAGAATCTCCCACGCAGGCCAGTTTTGAGACATATTCCCTTCAGTGAGCGCAAGGCGGAATCTGCCACCCTCTTTCACAAGTTCTTTATTGTATCTTTTATCTATAATAGAAGAGAAATCGCCGTTTTTATCAAGAGTGATTTTGTAAATACTGTTCTCAAGTCCGTTTTCACTTACTTTAAGTGCAGATGATTTTGCCGCCGCAGAAGATGTTCTCACATCGTAAACAGCATAACCGACAGGCTTAACATCGGCCGAGAAAAGGATTTTTGTCACATTTTCGCCTTTGTCAATAATTTGAGATGGCACGGTTTTCCCGTCAGGCGAAACAACCGAAACCGATTTAAAAGTACCGGGAATGGCAGCAATCACGCTCCCTTTTGCAATATAAGTAGTTGGATTATAAACCACAACCGGAGTCCCTTTGGTTTGAGTGTTAAGAGAGGCACTCAGAGCTCCCGAAGCAGTGTTGATAACCTCATTTGCCTGAGTAAGGCAAATCAGTTCATCGTTCCATGACCAGGTATAGGCATTCGGAATACTCGTACCTGTTAAATCATCGTGAAACTGATGCCATAAAAATCGCTCCCAAATTGCATTAATTTTTGCTTTGTCATACGATCTTGCACCAAGCCAGTCAGCTGCAACAGAAGCCTTTTCGGCAGCGCCGGCAAGCTCTTCGTTACGGCGGTTGTAATACTTCATTACAGCCTGAGAAGTGTAGCACCCGGTAGCATGAACATCCATAAGAAGCTCACCGTCAAACGATGGGAGCTCTTTGCGATATTTATCGAACGGCATGTAATCACGGAACAGCTGATCACTTGCAGCACTAATAATCTTAACGGGAGCATTTTTGTCGTTTATCGCCTCCATAAGCCTCTTCACAGTAGTAACAGTACCGCTGTTACCCCTGTCACCGATACCGATTCCGTTTTGCTGAGAACCACCGCTGTAGTAGCGGAATGCAGTTTGATTGAAAGAGTTTTGGGCACTTGTAATAATCTTCTTATTGTATCCCACGCTGTCCGGCAATTCCGAACTGTATCCGCCACCGTCAAAAGCAGCCATAATCGAGTTGCCGTCAATACCGTACCAGAGTCCCCATGCAAATGGGTTCTTTTTGTGGTAAGGAGCATTATAAAATTCACTGTACCTCCAGCTCAATTTCTGAGTAGACATCCCTATTAATCCGGCATGCGAAGCAATAGTAGGCAGAGTGTATCCAAACCCGAAACAGTCAGGAAGGAAAATATCTGTCGATTTAACCCCAAACTCCTTTTTGTAAAAATCCTGAGCAAGCAAAATATTTCTGAAAGAAGACTCAGCCGAAGGCATATTCGGGTCATTAGCATCCCACGAAGCACCACTGATATGCCACTGACCCGTAGAAATATAATGTTTCAATTTGCTGTAATACATAGGATAATACTCCTTCATCCATTTATATTTAACAGCCCCCTCAAAATTGAACACATACTCAGGGTATCGCTCCATCAAGTAGATATTTTGGAAAAGCGTACGAGGCAGATACTCGTCGATAGAGGTCTTAACATCCCACAACCACTGCGTGTCCAGGTGAGCATCACACACCATGTATGCCTTGAACGTGCCCGGTGCAAACTCCCCCGGTTTAACATTTTGAGCCTGCGCACCCACTGTGACAAACAACGAAACACAAGTCAATAAAAATACTCTTTTAAAATTATTCATAGTTTTGAATATAAGTGTAGTAATATAGTTTTAATAAAATCAGCGATCCAGCATACTTAAAGCGAAAGAGTAGGCCCCTATTGAAATTGCTTTACTCGCACCCAATTTTGAAACAGTAACCCCGATTCTTTTTTGCGGATCATAGATAACCTCCCTATCGCTCCCGTAAACCTTCAAACGCCTCTGTTCGCCTTTTGCAAACTGCTCAAATTCAGCCTCGTTATCGAGGTCATAAACAGCCATCTGCACTCTGTTTACAGGTTCATTGTTAAAAGTAGAGATTACACTGCGCATCTCCTGAAGCAGCGATGGTATAATATATTTACGGGCAGCAGTAATGCCGCCTCCAATAACAATTAAGCCGTCAATCATAGTTGCCGCCGAAGCCATAGCGTCACCCGCAACAACTCCGAATTCGGCAAAAGCACCAATAGCAGCATCTCTGTTTCCCTCAACTCTTCCCTCTGCAATTTCAAATAAATCTTTAGGCTCAAAAGAGTGACCATAATCGCCCGAAAGTTCAGAGTAGACCCTTTTCAAAGCCCTTACAGAAACACCATCCTCCACGATTTTATCCTGATACAACTTATGTTTCAGGCAGAATGTCTCCACACAGGAATTGTCGCCGATATGCAGAGAGTTATTACTTACAAAACCAAATCCGAAGCCCGTTCCAAAGGTATAACCAAGCAGATTTTTATATTCTTTACTGCTGCCTGCACTCTTCAATTGAGCGTTAACCTCAGGCAATCTGCCCGCAAGCGCTTCGCCGCAAGCATATAAATCGGCATCATTATTAATAAATACCGGCAATTTGAACTGATCCTCAAGAAAAGCTCCTAAGGCAACACCCTCTCGGAAAGAGGGAAAGTTAGGCAGATACCCGCCTATTATACCGTTAGGATAATCTGCCGGACCGGGAAATGCAAAACTTATTGCAACTGGTTTAGATTCCAGTTTATTTATAATCTGCGAAAACCCCTCAACCATTGTTGCAAGACATTTGTCAAGATTATCGCTGTTCGAAGGCATAGTTACCGGTTCTACAATAAACTCATTTGCCTGAATTGCACCGAAAACAAAATTAGTTCCGCCTGCATCCAGAGTAATTACAACTCTTTTGTCATTTTTATACATAACGAATATTATTTAGCAGTAATTTTTGAAACCGGTTTAAAACTGAACGAACAAAAAATCAGATAAGCAGCACCTAATAACAAGATGATTATCGAACCCGTTTGTGAGCCCATTACATCTGTAAGCCTGCCCATAAGAGGAGGAATCACGGCACCTCCAAAAACACCTGTGATAAGTAAACCCGAAATTTCGTTCCCTTTGTC
>CAZOOH010000085.1:0-1093 GCA_964581375.1 uncultured Muribaculaceae bacterium | reverse complement strand
AGTTTAGGAGTTAAAGTATTCATCCCCACGTCGAGACCTACAGTAAAGATAATCCCGGCAAAGCAGATCAGTATTGCCCTCTCTTTAAGCAATGAGAAAGTTCCCGAGAAAGAGATACCGCTGTTTGAGACACTCTCGCGAGGAATATTTACGCTTAGCAACCATATAGTCGATAACAAAGTAATTGCAGCGAAAATTGGGAAAAGATATTGCCAGTTGCCGAACAGATTAACGGCAAGAGCGGCAATAAGCGGGCCCATAAAAGAGGAGACAGCTTTAACTACCTGCCCCGTTGTGAGCGAACTTGTAAGAGAATCTCCTGAAACCACATTTGTCAATAACGGATTCAAAGAGACCTGCAAAATAGTATTTCCTATACCAAGCAGAGCAAAAGCTATCATACTTGTAGTGAAATTATAGGCAAAAAATGGAATCAACATACCGATTATTGTAACAAAGTTGCTCAACAAAACAGTCTTTTTACGTCCGATTTTACTCATCATCAGGGATACCGGCACAGAGAGAAGCAGGAACCAAAAGAAAACCATTGACGGCACAAACCCGGCAAGTGTTTCAGTCAATCCAAAATCCTCCTTAACATAGGTGGTAGCTATGCCCACCACATCGCAGAATCCCATAACATAGAATCCGAACAATACCGGAAGTATTGTCATAATTCCAATTTTTCTCTTTTCCATTAGCGTTAGTCTTTTAGGTTAATAATATAAACAAAGAAATCTTTAACAAATTTAAAAAAATTGGTTACCGTAACAGTGGCGGTAACCAATTTTTATTAAAGATTTATCCGATTATTTTTTGAAGTTATCAATTGTGTATTTAATAACGGTTTTCATATAATCCTCCTTAGGCAGATCAATTATTTTCTCACAAACTTTAACCCACTCAAGTTTATCGGCTTTAGTACCCTCTTTTGTAATAATATCGGTAACCACAGCCCAGTACTGAATATTAGTTCCCAGGAAATCGGTATCCTTCGCTGCCACTTTTATTATTTTGGCAACACTCTTCTTTTGGCAGATATCTGCAATAGCGTAAGGAATATCGAGAGCCGTCACATTCCTAAAACCTAAAG
>CAZOOH010000084.1:0-7983 GCA_964581375.1 uncultured Muribaculaceae bacterium | reverse complement strand
CTAAGTTCGATTGCTTCATTTGTGCCGGTTGATGCTCCTGATGGAACTGAGGCTCTTCCGAATGCTCCCGAGAATAGTGTAACTTCAACTTCTACAGTAGGATTCCCGCGTGAATCAAGAATTTCACGGGCGTGGATATGTGTTATTTCCATAATAATCTATTTTTTATTAAATTTAGCGGTTAATTTCGTAAAAATTTACCACAAATATCAAGCCATGAAAACAAGTTCATTTGCCGTATTTACAATCTTTCTTATTGTAATTTCAAGTTCATTCCTTTACTCACAACAATCAAATGATTTAAAAATTGTAAGGGGTAAAACCGATACGGTTTATGCTCCTCTGCACATAATTGTTGGAGCATCTTCACCCGGCTCTGTAATTAAAATCAACGGAGCTGAAGTAAAACAATATCCTACAGGTTCTTTTGGTACTGAAATTGTTCTTAAAGAGGGGGCAAATAATATAACAGTATCTGCACTCAAGGAGGGGAATGAGCAAAAAGCTGAGTTTTCCGTTTTTTATAAATTAGTTGAATTTAAAAAGAGAGAGGCTCCAAAGACATACTATCCGGGCAGAATTTTGATAACAAAAGATGGTGCTTATCTTAATTACGGTGCGGGAAAAGATCGTTTGGGCGGTGCCAAAATCAATTATCTTGATGCCGGTATCAGACTGGTTCTTGCCGATTCTGTAGAGAATTTGTATAAAGTCAGATTGTCGGAAAACAGATACGCCTATATTCCTAAAGAGTATGCTTCTTTTGCTGAATTCGGAACTGAACCGGCTAAATCTTTAACAGGTTCATGGAGCGTATCTGCCGCAGGTAAAACCGATGTGGTTCGTATATCGCTTGAGGCAAAATTACCATATATTGTAAGACAAGAGCTGGACCCTTCGAGGATTGTTGTAGATATTTTCGGAGCTGAATGTAATACTAATTGGATTACGCAATATCTGAATCTGAGTGCTGTGGAGTATGTTGATGTCAACCAAGTTGATGGTGATATTTTTAGGGTAGTTATCAAATTGAAAAATAAATATTCGTGGGGCTATAAAATCGGGTATAGCGGTACTTCGTTGGTTATAAGCGTAAAACATACACCTTCTTTGTCTTTCAAAGATTTGACAATCGGAGTGGATGCCGGTCACGGGGGGTCGGCAACAGGTGCCGTTAGTACTTCCGGAATCAGAGAGAAGGATCTTAATTTGTCTATGGCTTATGTCCTTAAGGAGGAGTTAGAGAAGAGGGGTGCCAAAGTTGTTTTAAGTCGTTCGGAAGATGTCGATGTTTCTATGACAGAAAGAAAGGCTACTTTTGATGCTGCTAACATTGATTTGTTGATTTCTATTCACTGTAACGCCGGCGGCAATCCTTTAAAGCCAGGAGGTACAAGTACTTATTATAAACATATTGAGTACAGAGAGATGGCTGAGACAATTTTGAAGAGAATTATGGAACTGGATGTCAATAATTTTGGTCTTATCGGAAATTTTAATTTTTCAATGAATGCTCCAACAAACTATCCTTCGGTGCTTGTTGAGACTCTTTTTATGAGCAGCCTTGATGATGAAGCGAAAATTGCTGATCCTGAATTCAGGAAGGAGCTTATGAAGAGGGTTGTTAAAGGTGTTGATGATTATCTTTCGGCGGTAAAAAAATCGATGAAATGAGTTTTAAACTTGTGTCGGGATACAAACCGACCGGCGACCAACCTGATGCAATAGACGGGTTGTGTAGTTTTTTGCAAGATGGAGTACCTTCTGTTACTTTGTTGGGTGTTACCGGCTCTGGGAAGACTTTTACGATGGCCAATGTTATCGAAAAACTTCAGAGGCCTGCTCTCATATTGAGTCACAATAAGACTTTAGCTGCTCAGTTGTACGGGGAGTTTAAAGCATTTTTTCCGGACAATGCAGTTGAGTATTTTGTCTCCTATTATGATTACTATCAACCGGAGGCGTATCTGCCTGTTTCTGACACATATATTGAAAAGGATTTAAGTATTAATGATGAGATTGAAAAGCTGAGGTTGGCTTCTACTTCGGCTTTGCTTTCGGGAAGGCGCGATGTAATTGTTATTTCGAGCGTGTCTTGTCTATATGGTATTGGGAATCCGGAGGATTTTCATTCAAATACGATTTTTTTAAAGAGAGGCGAAAAAATATCGAGAAACAAGTTACTCTATTCGCTTGTAGATAGTCTCTATTCGAGAAACGAACAGGAGTTTAAACGCGGGACTTTTAGGGTAAAGGGCGATACTGTGGATGTCTTTCCGGCTTATTCCGATACTGCGCTAAGGGTGATTTTTTTCGGTGATGAGATTGAGAGTATGGAACTTTTTGATCCGATTTCGTCGGCGCACATTAATGATCTTGCTGAGGTTTCGGTATATCCGGCAAATATTTTTGTAACAACCAAAGAGCGAATGAAATCGGCAATTTCTGCTATTCAGGACGATATGGTTCAACAGTGCGAATATTTTTCGGAAATTGGTAAACATATTGAAGCAAAAAGGCTTAAACAGAGGGTTGAACATGATCTGGAAATGATTAAGGAGATTGGTTACTGCTCCGGAATTGAGAATTACTCCCGTTATTTTGACGGCAGATTGCCTGGTATGCGTCCCTTTTGTTTGCTGGATTATTTCCCTAAGGACTTTATAACCTTTATTGATGAGAGCCATGTTACTATACCGCAAATACGAGCTATGTACGGCGGTGACAGGTCACGTAAATCGACTTTGATTGAATATGGCTTCAGGCTTCCTGCCGCTGCCGATAACAGACCATTGAAATTTGACGAGTTTGAAGGAATAATTGGTCAAAGTGTATTTGTGAGCGCAACTCCTGCCGATTATGAGTTAAACAAATCGGAGGGATTGATTGTTGAACAGGTTGTAAGGCCTACAGGTCTTTTGGATCCGCCGATTGAGGTTCGTCCGACTTTGAATCAGATCGATGATTTGCTTGAGGAGATTCGTATAAGGGCACATAAAGATGAACGTGTTTTGGTTACGACACTTACTAAAAGGATGGCGGAAGAGCTTGATAAGTATTTGGCCAATATTGAGATACGTTGCCGCTACATTCACTCCGATGTTGATACTCTGGAACGGGTTGAGATTCTGGAAGATTTTCAGGCCGGCAGATTTGATGTTTTGATTGGGGTTAATTTGCTGAGAGAGGGGCTGGATTTGCCGCAGGTATCGCTTGTTGCAATTCTGGATGCCGATAAAGAGGGTTTTTTGAGGTCGGAGCGTTCGCTGACTCAAACAGCGGGAAGGGCGGCACGGAATGTGGAAGGAAGGGTTATTATGTATGCCGACAAGATTACTCAGTCTATGCATAAGACTATTGAGGAGACTGAAAGGCGCCGAAAAAAACAGGAGCTGTATAATATTGAAAATAATATTACTCCTACTCAAATTGAGAAACAGATTCGAAATGTTCTTGGAAAGAGTAAGGATTATAAATTTGATGAGAAGGAGATAAGTGCTTTGGCCGATCCTGTTATTGCAAGGTTTAATCCGGAACAAATACAGAATGCCATAGATGCTGCAAAGCTTGAAATGGAGAGCGCCGCTGCTGAACTTGATTTTTTGAGGGCGGCAAAGTTTAGAGATGAGATGAATGCTTTAAAGAGATTAATAGAAAAATAGTATTTATGGTCGATAAGGCTTTAGAAACAGCAAGAAGGGCTCTTGAGGGAGTTCAGAGAAGTGACGGGTCGCCTTTTATTGACCACGCCATTGCTGTGGCGGGTATTATTGTCAATGAAATAGGTTTAATGCCGGATGCTGTTGCGGGAATGTATCTGCACGAAGCAACCAGAGGAAATATGGAGCTCTTTGCTACTTTAAAGAAAGAGTTTCCTGCAGAGGTTATCAATATTGCGGAGAGTCTTAACAGAATTTCTGAAATTAAGCCGAAGGATACCGGTTTGCAGGCGGAGAACTATCGTAAACTGATTGTTTCGTATTCTAAAGATCCGAGGGTTACTCTTATAAAACTTGCCGACAGGCTTGAGGTCATGAGGTCGCTTGACCACTTTTCCAAAGCTAAGCAGATGGTTAAGTCTACCGAGACTTTGCTTTTGTATGCGCCGCTGGCCCATCAACTTGGATTGTACAATCTTAAGAGTGAACTGGAGGTTCTCTCTTTCAAACATACTGAACCTGAGCAATACAGGTTAATTACCAATAAATTAAAAGCTACTGAAAGAGAGAGGGAGAGGCTGATGCACTCTTTTGTTAAACCATTGGAGTTGAGTCTTAAGTCGAATGGAATAAAATATACATTAAAGAGCAGAACCAAGACATCTTACTCTATTTGGAAGAAGATGCAAGCTCAACAAATACATTTTGAGGGCATTGCAGATATTTTAGCGATAAGGTTCATTATCGATTGTGAACCTGAACTGGAAAAGGAGCTTTGCTGGAAGGTGTACTCTCTTGTAACAGAGCATTATACTCCTGATACAAGCAGGCTGAGGGATTGGATTACTCTCCCTAAACCTAACGGTTATGAATCGTTACATACTACCGTAAGTAATCGTGAAGGAGATGTTATTGAGGTACAGATTCGTACAAGAAGGATGGATGAGATTGCGGAGAGTGGTCATGCTGCTCACTGGAATTATAAGGGGGTTAAAAGGGAGCAAGGTCTCCAAGCCTGGCTTTCGGGGGTAAAGAATCTGCTTGAAACTACCGGAAAGGGTGAGGATAACCCTATGCTCAATATCTCTCTGGACGAAATTTTTGTTTTTACTCCTGACGGCGACTTGAGAAGGTTGTCGGCCGGTGCCAGTGTACTTGATTTTGCTTTTGATATTCACACCAATTTGGGATTGAAGTGTTCGGGCGCGAAAGTTAACGGTAAACCGGCTTCGATTAGGGAAAAGCTTAAAACCGGCGATGTTGTTGAGATTATGAGTACAAAGAATCAGAAACCTTCAATGGACTGGTTAAACTTTGTCATAACTTCTAAAGCAAGGACTAAAATTAAGCAGAAACTTAACGAGGAGGAGAGTAAAAGAGCGGCTACGGGTCGTGAGTTACTTGTCCGCAGGATGAATAACTGGAAGATTGAGTTAACTGACGATATACTGAATGTGCTTGCGAAGAATTTTAAATATAAAACTATTTCGGAGCTATATTCTGCTTTGGCTACCGGTGATGTGGACATTGCGGATGTTAAGATTTTTTTGAACGAAAAATCTAAGGGGGAGCAATCTGCTCAGGATGTAAAGGAGAGTCCGGCATCTGCACAAATAAAAGATGACAGGGGAGCGAAATCTAAAAGTGACTATCTTGTTATTGACGACAAACTCAATAATGTGGGTTATAAGTTGTCTAAATGTTGTAATCCTATTCATGGTGACGAAATTTTCGGCTTTGTGTCTGTTAAAGAGGGAATTAAGATTCACAGGCTGTCGTGCCCTAATGCTGCTCGGTTAATCTCTAATTTTCCTTATAGGATTCAGAAGGTTAAGTGGAGGGAGGAGGCTTCGGGACAAATTTTTCAAACTTCTTTAAGGATAAGCGGTTATGGTGAGACTAATGCCAACAGGGATATTCTCGATACTATCGGGCAGTTTCCTGTTTCGGTAAGATTTTTCTCGATTAACGATCAGGGTGGTAAGTTTGAGACTAAGATTCAACTTGCTGTTCCTAATAATCAAATACTAGATAAACTGATTTTCAGTCTTAAAAAGGTTAAGGGTGTCAAGTCGGTAAGCAGGGTTTCAAATGGATGATTTTATTTCAATTACGGGTGCCAAGGTAAACAACCTTAAAAATATTAATCTTAAAATTCCGCGGGACAAACTTGTGGTTATTTCGGGTATTTCGGGCTCAGGTAAATCGAGCTTGGCTTTCGATACTATTTTTGCCGAGGGCCAAAGGAGATTCGTTGAGAGTCTCTCCTCTTTTGCCAGACAGTTTCTTGGAAGAATGAGCAAACCAGATGTTGAGCTTATAACAGGTATTCCTCCTGCGATTGCCATTGAACAAAAGGTTAATTCACGGAATCCACGCTCTACTGTGGGAACTAATACTGAGATATATGATTATCTGAGATTGCTCTATGCCAAAATCGGAAGAACTTACTCTCCTGTTACAGGGAGGGAGGTAAAGAGGGATAGTGCTCAGGATGTTTTGGAGTATGTAAATTCTTTTGCACAGGGGAGTATTGTCTATATTTTGGCTCCTTTCGGATGGGAAAATAAGGGTAAACGTACCGAAAAGCTTCTCTATCTTAAAGAGGAGGGTTTTACAAGATTGTATAATGATGGCGAAATAATTAAAATTGAACAGGCACTTGCCGAAAAACCCGAGAGGTACGGGAATCTGTATCTGCTTATAGACAGAATTATTGTTGCAAAAGATGAGGAGAGTGAGTCAAGAATTAATGATTCGCTCAATACTGCTTTCTCGGTGGACAGGGGCGATGGCAAGACGGGAACGGTACTTATTGCGTCCGATTCAAACCTTACTAATCCTGTGAGGTTTTCGTCGTATTTTGAGGCAGATGGAATTGAGTTTATGGAACCGGAAGAGCTTTTGTTCAGCTATAACAATCCTTTGGGTGCTTGTCCTGAATGCGGCGGATACGGTAAAATAATCGGAATTGACGAGAACCTTGTGATTCCCGATCAGAATCTCTCAGTTTACCAGGAGGCTATCGCTTGTTGGCGGGGAGATACTATGAAATCGTTTTATAATGAACTGATATATAATGCTGCCAGTTTTGATTTCCCGATTCATAAACCATTTATAGAGCTCACTCCCGATCAAGTTCAGTTGTTGTGGAAGGGGAATAAGTTCTTCACAGGGCTCAATCAGTTTTTTGAGATCATGGAATCTAACAAGTATAAGATTCAATTTAAGTATCTTTTACATCGTTATTCCGGGAAAACTATGTGTCCTGTATGCTCCGGCTCGAGACTCCGAAAAGAGGCTCTTTATGTAAAAGTAGGAGGGAGAGCAATTTCCGATCTTTTAGAGATGACTTCGGGTGAGCTTTATGGGTTCATTAAGAATCTACCTCTCTCTGAATATGAGAAAAAGGTTTCGGACAGAATTTTGAAAGAAATCATGGGCAGATTAATCTGCATAATTGAAGTTGGATTGTCATATTTAACTATGAATCGTCCTTCTAATACTTTGAGCGGGGGTGAAAGTCAAAGAATAAATCTTGTCAGTTCTATTGGCAGCAGTCTGGTGGGATCGCTCTATATTCTTGACGAGCCGAGTATTGGCTTGCATCCGAGAGATACTGCCAAACTTATAACTGTTCTCAAAAGGCTCAGAGATTTAGGAAACAGTGTTTTGGTTGTTGAACATGATGAGGAGATAATTCGTGCATCGGATCAACTGATTGATATTGGACCGCTTGCTGGCAGGCATGGAGGGGAGATGGTGTTTCAGGGAAGTGTAAACAGTAATCTTTCATCTGCCTATAAAGGTAAAAGCTTGACAATAAAATATCTTTCCGGTATAGAAAAAATCGAGAAACCGGTTAACAGACGAAGCTGGATTAATTCTATTACGGTTGAAGGGGCTATGGAGCATAACCTGAAAGATATTTCGGTAAAGTTTCCTTTGAGGGTTCTTACGGCGGTAACAGGTGTGAGTGGTTCGGGCAAATCTACTTTAGTAAAAGATATTTTGTACCCTGCCATTTTCAGGCATATTAATCAAACAGGCGATAAACCCGGTAAATTTCGCCGTTTATCGGGCGATTTGAGCAAAATTACTGCAGTAGAATATATTGATCAAAATCCTATCGGCAAATCTACTCGTTCAAATCCGGCAACCTATTTGAAGGTTTATGATGAAATAAGGAAGTTATATTCCGACCAACCTTATGCCAAAATCAACGGATATGGCCATTCTCACTTCTCTTTTAATATTGACGGCGGTCGTTGTCCTGAGTGCCAGGGGGAGGGTATAATCACTATTGAAATGCAGTTTATGGCAG
>CAZOOH010000083.1:0-8137 GCA_964581375.1 uncultured Muribaculaceae bacterium | reverse complement strand
CATAAAACTCTTTACGCACACAATACCCCTCCGGTTTGTAACTAACCAATCCCGGAGGCGCTATCTCGGAAGACAGGATAATATCCATGGGATTTCTGGTTTTAATTATAACCACTCCATTTGCTCCCCTGGCTCCCCAAAGAGAAAGTCCTGTACGCGAAACCAATTCAATCGATTCGATATATAAAGCCGGAGCTTCCATCATATCTTTTATACTTTCCTTATCAGTTTCTACGCCATCAACGATCCAAATGGCACCGCTTCCCGGAAGTCTACTTAACTCATGCTTCAGGGGCATTTTATTATTTAATTCGTTTCTGCCTACTTTATAACTAAACATCCACTGTCGGATCTTGTCCTCTTTCGCCTCCTCCATCTTCTTACCTTTCACCTCAACATTCGGCAGATTGATTAGAACAATATATTAAGGTACGGTTACCAGAAACATATCCACTACGCAATAATATAGAAACTTGTTTGCAAGAAAGAAGGTCTGAAAAAAATATAATGGTATTGAAGAAACCAAAACATGACCAATATTTCAATATGCTGGATGCAGAATAAATATTGTTCTAAAGAAATGATTATTTCAAACAGGCTGTATCTTTCTCTCAACGGAAAAATAGTACAGACTAACTTAATGAGCCGTTCTACAAATTCCACTATATAATATACAGACCGATCATCCCACAAAATAAAACTGAAGAATTAAGATGTTTTTATGGCTGGTTTTCAAAGATTTATTATCTTTGAAAATAAAAAATAAAACGGATATTATCAAAAAAATAAATAAGGATTAAAAATGAACAATAAGTTGAAAAATAAAATCGAAGCGACAGATATTTCTATTAACTTGCTACTGAAGGATCAGAAATTCACTATTGACTATTTTCAACGGGAATATAGGTGGCTGGATAAGCATATAAAATTGCTTATTGATGACCTGACAACTACTTTTTTAAAGTCATATAATAAAGGAGACAAGCGTTCAGATGTTGCCAATTATCAAAGCTACTACTTAGGACCGGTCGTTTTCAATATAAACGAAGATGGCAAAAAATCAATTATCGACGGACAGCAGCGTATTACCTCTCTTACTCTGTTATTGATATATTTAAATCACTTGCAAAGTGAAAATCCTCAGAAAATTAATATAACAGATTTGATCTTCTCCGAAAAGTACGGAGAAAAATCATTCAATATGTCGGATGATTCTAGAGAAAAGTGCCTAACCTCTCTGTTCGAAACCGGCGAATACAAATTACAAGAACAAGATGATGAAACAGTCAAAAACATGCTCGATAGGTATGTAGATATAGTTGAAGTTTTCCCTGAAGAATTGACTGGAGAGGCTCTTCCTTATTTCATTGACTGGTTTATTGAGAATGTTATCATCGTTGAGATAACCGCCTATTCTGATGAAAATGCTTATACGATTTTTGAGACAATGAATGATCGTGGACTGAATCTCACACCAACAGAAATGCTCAAAGGTTATGTTCTCTCAAAAATAACAGACAAAAAACAGCGAAGCATGATCAATGAACTTTGGAAAGATGAGATCCAGAAACTCCACAATTATGATGAGAATGCAGATCAAAGCTTTTTCCAAGCATGGTTTCGAGGAAAATATGCTATTTCGATGCGTCCCGGTAAAGCAGGTTCAGAGAATCAAGACTTTGAACTTATTGGAACGCGGTTTCACAACTGGTTCAGAGACAATCACAAAGCAATTTTTGGTTTATCTACATCGGATGAGTTTTTTGCATTCTTCAAGAATGACTTTCCTTTTTATGTTAAGCTTTTCATTACGAAGAGGGAGAATCAGGCAAACTATAATAAAAATACTCCTCACCTGCACTATATTAACTATTGGGGTATAGCTGAGTCTTTGCAAGATCCACTATTGTTCTCTTCTATTAATAAAGATGATACTCCCGATATCATTAATAAAAAGTTGGATTTCGTCGCAAGATTTATTGAGACTTTCACTGTCCGAAGAAGTGTAAACTACAGAAAATTTGGTCAAACGACTATCAAGTACTCCATCTTCAATATTATACGCACCATAAGGGATAATGACCTAGATGAGTTATCTCAAAATCTAACTAAAGAAACAATGAAAATTGATGAGCAATGGGATGGTGTTTGTAATTTCAAACTACACGGTATGAACAGAAAATTTGTAAAACACCTTCTTTCGAGGATTTCGAGTTATACTGACAATCTGGTTGGCAAAGACACTACATACGTCACTTACCATCATCCAAACGGGAGACTATTTGAGATAGAACATATATGGGCTGACAAATTTGAACAACATACTGATGAATTTGAACAAAAATATGAATTTAATGAGTGGAGAAATTCTGCTGGTGCTTTGATATTATTACCTCAGGGAACAAATCAGTCTTTTAGTAGTAATAAATATGAAGATAAATTGGAACATTATCTTAAGGAGAATACATACGCCCAGACACTTCACCCCCAATATTATGTTAAAAATCCGAACTTCCTAAAATCAGAGACCATAAAGGATTTGGATTTTAAGTCTCATCCAGTCTTCAAAAAAGATGATATTTCTGAACGACAGAGATTACTCCAACGAATTTGCGAAAAATTATGGTCAACTGATTATTATATATTATAACAATATTAATTTGACTGGCTTGGAATGTAGGTAACTTTGAAAGTAAGATTTTCGTAAAAAAAGACAATTTTACTACGCTTCAAAATAACCACCCACTATTTTTAAAACTGAAAACAGAGAATCCCATTTGGTGGCAATTTATAAAGGAGAATATTAAGCCTGGAGGTTTTTATGTAGATATCCGTAAGGATAACTATTTGAATGTATATTTCAATGATGGCTCATTACTAAAAATCGCTATAGCAAGATGTAACATATGATTTTGAAATTAAGCGTTTATATTTTTACAGAAAAACAACCGGAAGAAGCAATTGTGACGTCTCAATTATAAATCAATCGGATTATGGGTTGAAATGGAAAAATGAGAGATAAATATAATATATGTTAGAGAAGAATGATTTAGCAAGCAGAATGGCATGAATTATAAAGGCATTAATCTAAAAAAAGTTGATCCAAGAGCATTATTAGTTGATTTCTTAAATGGCTCCTTAGGAACGATTATAAACAAAGATATCAAAGATTTGATGGAATTGATAGAGCAATCTCTTGACAAAGGGATTTATTGGACTGCATTAAATTCCATATTGCTGGGAATAAAGATTGATTATAATAAGACCTTCTCTATTATACGTAAAAAAGGTCTATTTAGATACTCGAAGTATAATCAGAAAAAGTGCATAATAAGTAGTATTTCAGATGAGTTGCTATTGCTCGATAAAGAACTTAATATTCTTGAAGATAAAGAAAAAGAATATTTACGTTCTATAATCAATTTGGCTGGTTTGTCAGTTTCATTTGCCGCGACACATCGATTAGTTATAGAAGAAATAAGAAAATTCTCAAAAACATATAAAAATCAATCGCTCATTAAAACATTATTAGCTTTCTCGGATTTTTTATTTCTGACTAACTACCATCCAGAAGACCCATCAAATAAGCTAAGTTTAAAAGCAAGAACTAAAGAGGAAATTACAGAAGCAGTTTCATATCTCATTTTTTTTATAAGTTCTCGACAAGAGGTAAAAGCTCAGGATACAACATTTGTCGCTGACGAATATATTACCTCTGGGGAAATTAGTAAAATTATTATACCAGTGTGTACAATGATTGATTTAAAGGAGATAGAGATTTTGGTCGAATCATTTGATTACAGATGTATTGTTACTGATGACAAACTAAAAATAACGCCTTTGTCAGATATTTTTGATAAATCCATTAGATTGGGATATATACGCTCTGAACTTCAAATTGGCAGTTATGTTGATGAAGCTCTACGTTTGGAAATAGTAGAAGGGGCAGCATCAATGGAAAGTCTTATTGATGCAGTTTATGATGGAATTGGAGAATATATAAGGTTCTACTATAAAGAGGATTTTGGATATGGAAGATATGTTCTTGAATTTCCAGATCATATTATAGATGTTCTTGCTGAACATATTTTCAAGCCAAATTCATTATTTAAAGAGGATATAATGTATTTATCCGTAATTTTTAAGGAACAACTGCTAACAATGGATGATGTAGAAAACACTGTCATTCGAGATAATCTGACTATATCTGAATTTATGAATATCAGGAGGCTATTTAGCTTCTTATTGTTGCTTTATCAAAAAAATCTCTATAAGAACAAGGATACTATAAGTACCGGACTTTTAGTTAAATCGATAATTCCCGCATTCCGTGAAGATCAGTTTTATGAATTGCTAGGTAGGATTACAAGTCCTGACAAATTGAATACTTTTTTGGATATTATGTGCTGGGAGCAGGGGTTTGAAAATATGTTTGACTTGCAATACCATCCACTTTTATATGTAGATGGATACTTTTTGATTCCTTTGAATATTTTTTGCAAGTCAAATGCTATACGCAATTTATATGCATCAGAACACAAAAATCAAGGTCTTCTTGTTAATGCGGGCTTAGAGCCTCTCTCTGAAGATTTATACAATTCATTCAACAGTGTGGGAACTCTTTGTTTAAAAAATGTCAATTTCTCGAATGGCGATGTTGATGTCTTGGCTATTGTTGATAATAATTTGTACATATTCGAATGTAAACATACTCTTCATCCGATCAATGTACATGATATGAGAACCACATTGAAACATATTAAGAAGGCAGAGGCACAACTTGATAAAATAAAAAAAGAATATGATTCTGGAAATCTTAAAAGGATTATAGAAGATAAGTTAGCGACTTCGTTAGACCATATTAAGAAGGTGTCGTATGCTATAATATTAAGCAATAAACTATTCACTGGAAATGCTCAAAAATACCCCATTAGACATGTAAATGAACTTATTAATATAATTGAAGAAGGTCGATTAAAAACTAATGATGGAATATACTCTGTTTGGGAGGGAGATAATATGACCTCTCAGGATTTAGATAATTTCTTGGGAACTCATAATGCAATATTAAATATACTTTATGAATCTTTATCTGTAACTACTATTAGCTACCCATTGACAGAACCATCCATAGAAATAAGCTGGTATTATTTAGATTCTGAGATTTTAGTACCTAAAGTAAAAGCATATACGGATTCCCTCAGACGCATGAAGTAGCATCTAATTTGAGAGAAAAATTTAAAAGTTATTTTATGAAAAAATTTACATTCGATAGAATCTATGTAGTTGAATCTTTAGATGAGAATAAGGAAAAACTTACAGGAAAAGAATTGTACGACGACTTATTGAGATGGAAAGAACTTTCTTTTATCGGTAAGTTGAAAACAGAACTTTTACAAGTTGAAAGCAAAAAGCAGTTTTTCGACGTAATATCGCAAATAAAAGAAGAATGCACAACTGGAGGGCATCATCCAATTCTACATTTTGAAATACATGGTAGCGACAAAAAGGATGGTCTGGTGGTACGAACCAAAGAATTAATTACTTGGGATGAATTGCGTAAGGCTTTAGTTGATTTGAATTATCAGATTGGCAATAATCTGTTTTTAACATTAGCTGTATGTCATGGTGCGCATCTGATGCAAATAATGAGGATAGACCAACCTGCCCCATTTTGTGGATTTATTGGGTCTTTTGATACCATATATTCAAGCGACCTACTGATAAGGTACTATGAATTTTATCAAGAATTTTTAACTTCATTAAAATTGGATGTGGCTTTCAGAAGATTGATGGAAGCTAACCCTGAAATTCCGTCAACATATCGGTTCATTAGCGCACAAGACACATTTAGGAAGGTATATATTGATTATATAAACAATCAAACCTCCAAAATTGGAATCAAGAATAGAATCCAACAGGTTATTCAGGATTATCGGTTAACACTTACAAATAGAAATGGAAAACGAAAATTTGTACGAGATTTTGAGAAACAGCTTATAAAAACAAAAGAAAAATACTACAAAGAACATAGTGATACATTTTTTATGTTGTCTAAGTTTCCCGAAAACAGAGAACGCTTCAGTATCCCCGAAAAACTAAGTGATTTTTTAAGATTATACAACACCCCAAATTAAGACTTTATCTGCCTCCCATATCTCCGTTTTTTCTTCTTCCGTTTTTTCGGCAGCAGCTCATTGTCATCGTGCAGATTTGGCTACGGTGTCAGCACCGAAAGCAAACTGCCGACGGGCGCAATGCCTCTTTTTCCTGAGTGGATGGAACTAGTTGCAACCCTCGCGGCCTGTCGTCGAAAACTCTGCGAACCTTGCGCCGAATGCATTAGCTGAAAACTCCTTACCCAGCGCGGAACCATTCAGTGCGGCTGTTGTGGTTGATAAATGTAGCCTCGAACAGGGAAGATTTAAGTGGCTTCCCGAGACGGTTACCGTCGGCATCCAACGCCCAATATACCAGCCAAGTGTATTGGTGTCGCTGATTATTTCCTTCGACTTTCTCCACTCCGATATATGACAAGTAAGTTGATCGTTTTTGATTGAGAATTTATGACCTGACTTACCATAAATAAACAAATCAGCAAAATATGTTTTATTAATGAGATTATACTAACATTTCTCATAATCATTTATTTTAATTTAGAAATTATCAATATTGGATTATCTTCTTCTGTTGATTCGTTTATTAGATTCACTAATTGGGCTTTGCTATTTTCATTTTTAACCGACTGTCTTTTTAAATCGGCAATGTTTATATTCTCTTTTAAATCCGATGATGTTATCACATCAACCCAATATTTACCGTTACTTGATTTATACTCCACTTCAAATGGATTCCCTCCAGATATGTCATTTATTAAAGCAAATGAATTAGTTCTATTTCGAATAATAAAATTGGGGGATCCTGGAAGATTAATCTCTTTTATGAGACTTTCGGATTTATAGGACCTAAGTTCTCCATTGGTTTTGTCGTAACGAATAATGTATGAATTGTCGGATTTCCCTAAAAATAAATACAAATATGTCTCCGAATCATAAAAATTAGAAAACCACAAGTAATTAAAGAAAATAGGGTCCTTAATCCATTGATGAGAAATTTCGAAAGAAGGACGTTCTCCTAAAGATATAATATAAATCGGTAGAAATTCTTTTGTATTCTTATTGAATTCATAAATAGTATCTCCTCCATAGTAACACATTTTAAATGTATCATCATAAAAATCAACAGAAGCAAATCCTTCATTCCAATAATTTTTCCAACCTATATGGAGTGCTTTATTAGCTATAATATCTGATTCTTTCCCCACAAAAGCAGGATTGAAATACTTTTCTCGTATTGTGAAAGTACTGTCTACCAAAGCAAAAGTCCAAAGATCTTTTTTGGGAAGCAATACTGGAAGTTTATCATTTAAAAATAAATCATCATCAAAAAACAGAATTCGATTTTCAATTCCAGAAAACAATTCCTCCATATTTGTATTAGGAAGTGATCTTTTATATGATCCTTCAATTGTATATATTTTTATTCCCCGCCCCGTAAACAATAAAACCTCATTATTCTTTTCATTTAAAATTACTTGATTAACATAAAGATATTCATCCGGGCCATTTCCTTTTTCACCTATTTTATTAAGGAATTTACCGTCTTTGGAAAACCGGAAAACACCTTCCGAATAATCATCAACCAAGATGTAGTCTTCTGCAATTACGACATTACGAATATCTCTTATCATTGAATTTGTTGTAACCTCTAATTTAATGAAATCAACATCTGTTGCAGCTTCACTTAACATGAAGCAGGAAGAAATATTAGTATCCAAATTTTCCGCCACATTAATAACGGGAACACCACCGCTCTTATCAAGAGAACTATGTTTAGGGGAATAGTTACATCCGATAATTAGTAATAAAAATAAAGTTGATAAATTTTTCATATCAAACAATTACAATAGATATACATTTGATTTAAATAAAATATGCCGTTGATTTGATTATTAATTATTGATTATTGATTATTGATTATAGTAATAACAAATAAAATCACATCGATTTAGCAACAGCAGGATTGTCAAAACTAACTAATATATCTCAACCTATAACGAAATAGTTGTTCACTTTTT
>CAZOOH010000082.1:0-8229 GCA_964581375.1 uncultured Muribaculaceae bacterium | reverse complement strand
GTAATTATATTTCAAATCGAACATTGACACTGATTGCTGCAATTGATATGAAAACATATTGCTACCCCAATTTGCTACAGCATAAAAGGTTGCCTTTTTTAGAGTAGTTATAAATGCCGGATTTTGGCTAAAATCGGTAATAAAGAAGTGTTGAGAAATATTTCCGTTTTCATCAAAAACAAATAAATTTATATCATTAATAAAATTGAAGTATGCCTCCCTTGTTATCTCTTCATCTTGTTCTACTGCTGGTGTGGAAAAATTAAGTTTAACCGTTTTTTCCATTTTGCTTAAATCCGGTTCTTTATTTTCAATTTTATTGCAAGCAAATAAAAGAAGAGAAATAAAAATAAACTTAAAGAGAACCCGGACCTCTTTTTTCGGTTTCATAATAATCAGAATTCAATGTTTCCAATAGTTTCGGTATTCCAATCGGCAATAGTTACAGATGTTATGACAGCACCTTTTTCGACAAGCATTTCGGGCGAAGTACTTCCCGGTCTCTTGATAACAAGTGTAATATTATAGACGGTATTCCTTTTTATACCGTTATTTGTTGTGCCGCCGAAATCGGCCCTGTTGATATTCACCGGATAATAGTAATTAACTCCGTTTAAAGTAGCTTCAACGACCAGTCTGGTATATTTTTCTGTCGATGTTTCGGCAGATATTGAGTTCTCATAAACATAGAAATGGTGTTTGACTGTATAAGGAGTATCTCCGATTGTTCCCGCAGGTTGATCATAAACAATTCCGGAGATTTTACAATCACTGTATGTCGATGGTGTTAATTGCAGAGGATTTATAATAAAAGGGTTGGTCGTATTATTATTCTCAATGTACGGTCGTATCTTGTGAGCATTTGTAATATACAATTTTACGTTTGACAAAACCATCCCTTGATAAGGAGTACCGATGAAATCTGTTTTAATGCTGTTAACAACAACCTTAGCAACAATCCTTTTAAGCGTTAGACCAATCGAGTTGGATAAAGAGATTTGTGCATTTGCCAGATATCCGCTCATTGCAAAATCTTTTAAATCTTCATTTTTCAAATTAGACTCTTTCAATAAAAACTGACTCTCTTTTACTATTCCTGTCCATTGTGTACTGTCATGACAGTTCGCAACTACGTATACATTTTTATTTCCGGTGGTAGTTTGAAAAGATATGCTGTTAAGGGCCGATTGATCGGTGATTTTTACATATTTATAAGTTTCTAATGTCTTGTTGGCATCGGAGTTGAAGACAAAAATCGCAATATTGTTAATGTAATTGTCGTCACTCTGGCTGTTGTGAGAACTTCCGGTGGCTTTTGTTGGATTCGTGATTCTTAAAATCACATCTGCCTTTTGTTTTGAGTCAGTTTCACCTCCTGGTTTTTCGATCTCTTTTGTACAAGATGACATACTTATGGCAAACAATATCCATAGTATTTTTGGCGTAATTAAATTTTTGTAATTCATAAGATTAATAATTTAAAAGTTGTTAATTTGTAAACCGGTTACCTTTCCGGATGTAAAACTATTTCAAAATTCAATTATTATAACCTCATTATTAGCTAATTATCTATTCATTGCATTTATTTATCTCTTTTTAAAAATTGTAACTAAATTTGTAATTCGTAAACCGATAAATTTTAGCCATGTTAACAATTAAATTATTGAGAGAACAACCCGATTTTGTTATTGAAAGGTTGGCCGTTAAAAACTTTGATGCCAAAGAGATTGTACAAAAAATTAATGATCTGGATCTAATCAGAAGAAATACCCAGACTGAAATGGACTCCATTCTCTCCGAGCAAAATAACATAGCTAAACTTATAGGCAATTATATGAAGGAGGGCAAAAAAGCTGAGGCAGATGCTGCCAAAGCCGAAGTTGCTTCTCTAAAGGAGCGTTCAAAGGTACTTGACGAAAATCTTAATGTGACTGTTAAGCAAATGAATGACTTGCTTGTTCTTATGCCTAATCTGCCTCATAAATCGGTGCCGGAAGGAAAGGTAGCCGAAGATAATGTGATTGTTAGAGAGGGAGGGAGTATTCCTAAATTGGAAGATAGTGTTCCGCATTGGGAACTGGCAAAAAAATTTGATATTATAGATTTTGATTTAGGTGTTAAAATTACTGGAGCAGGATTTCCTGTATATAAGGGAAAAGGAGCTAGGATTCAGAGGGCACTTATCTCATATTTCCTCGACAGAAACACTAAAGCCGGTTATACCGAAGTTATGCCACCGCTTATGGTAAACGAGGCTTCCGGATTTGGTACAGGTCAGCTTCCCGATAAAGGTGAACAGATGTATTATGTCGGCTTAGATAATTTTTATATGATTCCTACAGCTGAGGTACCGGTTACAAACATTTATAGAGACGTTATTCTTAATAATAGTGAACTTCCTGTTAAAGTTACTGCTTATACTCCTTGTTTCAGAAGAGAGGCCGGTTCTTACGGGAAAGATGTGAGAGGTCTGAACAGGTTGCACCAATTCGATAAAGTGGAAATTGTGCAGATTGCCTCTCCTGAGAACTCATATGCTGCATTAGAGGAGATGGTTAAACATGTTGAGGGTTTGGTTCAATCGTTGGAACTTCCTTACAGAATTTTAAGATTGTGTGGTGGTGATATGAGTTTTACATCTGCTTTAACTTATGATTTTGAAGTATATTCTGCTGCACAGGGTCGCTGGCTGGAGGTTAGTTCTGTTTCCAATTTTGAATCTTATCAGGCGAACAGGCTTAAATTAAGATATAAAGATGACGAGGGTAAGACCCAGTTAGCTCATACCTTGAATGGCAGCTCATTGGCTCTTCCAAGAATACTGGCTGCTATTCTTGAAAACAATCAGACTTCTAAAGGAATCAGAGTTCCGGCTGTATTGAGAGATTATACAGGATTTGATTTTATTGATTAAAATTGTTTATGTTTCCGGAAAACAAGGTGATATTGGGAATCGATCCCGGAACTCAAATTCTGGGATATGGTTTACTCCGGGTCAATGGTAAAAATCTCTCTTGCATCGCTATGGGGGTTATAGATCTTAGAAAGTTGCCGGATCATTTTTCCAAATTAAGTGAAATTTTTAAAGAGATATCTCTTTTAATTGAAAAGTATTCTCCTGACGAAATGGCAATAGAGGCTCCCTTTTTTGGCAAAAATGTACAGTCAATGTTAAAACTGGGGAGGGCACAGGGTGCTGCTATAGCTGCTGCTTTAAATAAGGAGATTCCAATTTTTGAATATGCTCCAAGAAAGATTAAACTTTCTATCACAGGTAAAGGGGCTGCTTCTAAGGAGCAGGTAGCCTCTATGATTTCAAAGATTCTTAAGGTAGAGCAGATGTCTACTCACCTTGATGCAACTGACGGATTAGCAGTTGCTCTATGTCATTCATATACAGGTGTATCATTGGTGGCAGTCGAAAAATCAAAGAAATCCTGGGAATCTTTTGTCAAAAATAATCCTGACAGGATTAAATAATTTTTAACATAATTTAACTTTTAACCTTTTTTCCAGTCCAACTTACGAATTTTTTGGATTGATTTTTGATGTCAATCTCTGGAAATTCCTAAAAACTTGAAATTATCTTAAGTATGAAATTATATTTGAAAACATTTTTTACACTCTTCATAACGTTTCTGAGTGTCTCATTATCGGCTCAACAAAATTTTTCGGTTAAACTTACATTGGTTGACAGTACTTCTAGGAAGCCAATTGAATTTGCAACTGCATCTTTGACTCCTGCAGGTGGTACATCTGCACTAAAATATGGACTTACCGATCAAAAAGGTAATGTGGAGATGACAGGACTTGCCGGAGGAAATTACACTCTTAAAGTTGAATTTATGGGCTATGAAACAATATCACGCCCGTTAACTATAGGCTCGCAAAAAGCTTTTGATTTAGGAATTGTTGCAATGAAAGAGAAGGTTAATGCTCTCTCTTCGGTAACGGTATCTGCAATAGGCAACCCTATCCTTGTAAAAAAGGATACTATTGAATATAACGCTTCTTCTTTTAAAACTACCGATGCCGATGTTCTTGAGAATTTGCTTAAAAAATTACCGGGAATCGAGGTTGATGCCGATGGTAAGATTACCGCAAACGGCAAGGAAATTAATAAAATAATGATTGACGGAAAGACCTTCTTCCTTGATGATCCTACCGTTGCTTCTAAGAATCTTCCTGCCAAGATGATTGATAAGGTCAGAGTTGTTGAGAGAAAATCGGAACAGGCTCAGTTTACAGGGATTGATGACGGAAATCAGGAGACTGTGATTGATTTGGGTATCAGACCGGGTATGATGAATGGTATTATAGGAAGTGTTGCAGGTGGTTATGGTACTGAGGATCGTTTCCAAACCAACGGTTTTATGGGTAAATTTTCTGAGATTACTCAACTTGCACTTATTTTAAATGGTAATAACACAAATAACAGAGGTTTTTCTGACTTTGCAGGTTCTATGATGTCTTCGGGCAGAGGTTCGTTTGGTGGCGGCGGAATCAGAATAGGGGGAATGAATTTTGGAGGCAGCGGTCTAACCACATCGTGGATGGTTGGCGGTACATACCGTATCACAACGAAAGACAGTAAGTTGAATATGGCTACAAACTACATGTTTAACAATAGCGACAATTATGTTAAAGATACAAGTACCCGTCAAACTTTTGTTCAAGACAGTTCTTTCTACTATGCAAGGTCGAGTGAATCCTCTAATTTTTCTCAGGGCCATAATGTTGGAATTGATATGGAGTACAAGTTCAGTGAAAAATCTTCGATTATTTTCAGACCAAATGTGAATATCGGTCGTGGAAACTTTGATCAAAGTTCTCAATACAAAACTTACGAGAATTTTAACGGAACATACAGTGATATCAACTCAGGTGTTACAAACTCTCATGGTAATAACGACAGTCAAAGATTAAACGGTATGTTGTTATTCAGACAGAGGCTTAATAAACCGGGCAGAACATTCTCTATTAATTCAAATTATTCATTCAGCAATAATGATACAGAAGGTTATAACAGTTCCAATTCTCAAATTGGAAATATGACTCCTAATGTCATTGATCAGATGTATACAAATGAAAATATCTCATATGGAATTGGAGCTAGGGCTTCATATACAGAGCCTTTAGGTAAAAACTTTTATACTGAACTTGCATACAGCTACAATTTCCAAAAACAGGAATACGATAAAAATACATACAATAAAGGCACTTTGGGAAAATACGACGAAAGAGTTGAAAATTTCTCTACTTCATTTGAAAACATTGCAATTAATCAGCAGGTGGAATTAAACTTAAGAAAAAATGAAGAGAAGTATAATTATGTGATTGGTTTGAGTGCTCAACCTTCGTCGATTCACAACTCCGGAGTTAATGGAGGAAATGATTTTGATTTTAAAAGGAGTGTTGTGAATTTCTCCCCTTCAATGCGTTACGAATATAATTTTTCTGATGTTAAATCATTCAGGATGAACTATCGCGGGCAAACTAATCAACCTTCGATAAATCAGATTCAACCTGTTGCCGATAATTCAAATCCGTTGTATCAAGTTATTGGTAATCCCGATTTGTTACCTGAATTCAGACACAATTTTGAGTTAAGCTACCGAAATACAAACCGTGAAATTTTTAAAACATACGAAGCAAGATTAAACGCTACATATACAGTTGACAAAATAATAAATACAACTAAATATGTAAACGGAGTTCAACAAACTTCTTATACAAATGAACAGGGTGTTTATAATGCAAATGGATTCTTTATGTACAGTTCTCCTTTCAGCAGAACTTCGAAGTTCTTTATCTCAACAACATCAAGGCTGAGTATTAATAAAGGAGCAAATATTTTAAATGATATTAAAAATAATACAAAAACAGTTAATGCATCGGAACAACTTAAATTCATTTATAAAGGAACTTCTCTTGAATTAAATATTGGCGGTAATGCTTCATTCTCTCGTGCATGGTACTCAGTTCAGGCAAATCCGAATGCCGCTACTTGGACTAATTCGTTAATTGCAAGTATGAACTGGACACTACCGGCAAGCTTCAATTTAGTATCGGATTTAGATTATAAATTTTATTCAGGATTCTCAAGTAAAATAGCTCCATCTGCCGTATGGAATGCAGAACTTTCTAAAACTGTCTTAAGCGGAATGGGTACATTCAGAGTGAAAATATACGATATATTGAAACAAGCCAAGAATATTTCAAGAACTACCAATGATAGTTATATTGAAGATTCTGAAAATAATATTCTTCGCCAGTACGTTATGTTCAGCTTCTCATTAAGGTTTGGTAAGTTTGCCGGTATGGGAAAAGGAATGTTCCCGGGCGGCGGTATGATGAGACCTGGTGGAGGTTTCCCTGGCGGCGGAGGACATTATCACGAATAATTTTAGTCTGCTGTTACCGACTTAGAATAATTTCGCCACTTTTCAATAAGGGCTTTAAAATCGGAGGGAATCTCATTTTCAAAAAAGAGGTTCCCTTTTGTTTTTGGGTGGATAAAACCAAGCGTTTTGGCATGTAAAGCATGTCTTGGCATTACTTCGAAACAGTTCTCAATAAACTTTTTGTATTTGCTGTAAAATGTTCCTTTAACTATTTTATCGCCCCCATAACGGTCATCATTAAACAGCGGATGACCAATATAATCCATATGAACCCTTATTTGGTGAGTTCTTCCTGTTTCGAGAGTACACTCTACTAAAGTTGTGTATCCGAATCTTTCGATTACTTTATAATGTGTAACCGCATGTTTCCCAAGATTCCCCTCGGGAAAAACTTTGAATCTCATGCGATCATTAGGGTCTCTTGCTATATGACCTGTAATTGTCCCTGAATCTTCTTTAAGGTTTCCCCATACCATTGCAACATATTTTCTCTCAATTGTGTGATCGAAAAATTGCTTTGCCAGGAATAGTTGTGATTCATCGTTTTTAGCTACCAATAATAGCCCTGAGGTATTTTTATCGATTCTGTGTACCAGAATGCCCATTCTTTCGTCTTCGGCATCTGCCTCTTGAGTGATACCTAAATGAAACGCTAGGGCATTGATTAAAGTGCCGGAAAAATGGCCATGCCCTGGATGAACAACAAGCCCTGCAGGTTTATTTATTACAAGCAAATCATCATCTTCGTACACAATATCGAGCGGAATATTCTCCGGACGTACTTCAAATCCCCTTCTTTTATATGGGAGTTCAATGGTCACAATATTGAGTGGCTTAACAATGTAGTTTGCCTTGACTACTTTTCCGTTTACAAGAACGTATCCGGCACCAATTGCCAATTGTATTCTGTGACGGGATGTTTTTTCCATCCTGCCCGTAATGAATTTATCTACACGTAACTGGCTTTGTCCTTTATCCGATATAAATCGATAGTGTTCAAAGGAGGCCTCACTGTCGTCATTTTGAAAATCTTCATTTAAATCGATTTCATCATCGACGATTTGGCTAGTTGGATTTTGCATTTTCTACCTTTGTCTTGTCGGTACTTAAGAATAAATTAATTTTTGTACCCAGTGGATATGTGCTGAATTCAGAAGCGCTTGGTTCTTGCTTAAATACAAAACCAGCTAAGGAATCAGATGAGTTCTTAATGGTTGCGTCGTAATAAATTCTGCCAATATTAAGCGAATTGTCAATAAGTAAATCTTTTGCAGTAGAGATATTTAATCCTATTACGTTAGGAATAAAGGTGGTCTCCATATCGGAACTTATTCCAACTTCCAGATCTATTTCGCTTTCGGAATCTACCATGGATCCCGGCGAAATGTACCGACCGTTAATGCTTTGTGATAAAACATTATTAGTTGCCATATCTCGTACATATATCAATTTGCCAACCTGAAGATTTCTGATTGAGAGTTCGGCCTTAGCTTGTCTTAGAGAGAACCCGATTACTGAAGGCATAACAATCTGTTTTGCTTCAACAGAATTGATTGTAACCAGAATTCTGCGGTTTTTCTTTACTAGATTGCCGGAGTGCGGGCTTTGACGAAAAATTGTACCTTTTGGGAGTTTTGGCAAAAATAGCGAGTCAGATACTTCTATTTGAAGATGAGCCGACTTAGCTGCTTTTTTTGCTTCTTGCACCGAAAGTCCGGTTAAATCGGGAACAATAATCTCCTGATTGTGACGTGTAAGAAATTTTAAGAAAATATTTGCAAATAAAATAATAACAAGGCCTAAAGCTGCGGCTTTGTAAATTTCT
>CAZOOH010000081.1:0-8256 GCA_964581375.1 uncultured Muribaculaceae bacterium | reverse complement strand
ACCAACTCAGTAATATTAGTGTCGTTAAATCCCACTCTGTGCATACCTGAATCAATCTTAATGTGTATCGGGAATGATTTTTTACCTGTTTTTTTAAGAGTCTCTGCAAAATTTTGCAAAGAATCTAAATCGATTATACTTGGTTCAAGATCTTGATTTATAATATCTTCGAAGTTGTGATAACCTGGAGTAAGAACAATTACAGGTAATTTTATTCCGGCTTTTTTCAACTTTATTCCTTCAAAAGGAAAGGCAACCCCCAGGTAGTCAGCACCGAATTCTTCCAAAAGCTTAGAGACTAATACATCGCCATGGCCGTAAGCATTGGCTTTTACCAGTACCAGCATCTTAGTATTTTGATTTAATTTTGACCTGAAAAAATTGTAGTTGTGAAGAAGATTTGAGCGACTTATGAGCAATTGAGAATGAGGCATAAATATTTTTTTGTGACAAAGTTAAAAAATGTACAAAAAAAATTATTGCAGTAATAAAAAACTTTATACATTTGCGCCCGAAATACCAATTAAACCTAAAACATCTTTATAAAATGAAATTAAAATCTATTTTCGCAGCAGCCGCTCTTAGCGTAGCTCTCATCTCATGTGGCCCTAAACAATTACCACTTTCACAACAACTAGTTGGACAATGGACAGGTGTTGATTCAGTAACAGTTACAATGACTGATTCTCTTGGAAAAGACTCAACAACTGCTTTCACTCTTCCTATCGAACTTAACTATTTCGAAGACAGCACATTTACTGCAGTTCTTAAAGTAAATGATACTACTTCAGTTAGTTTCGGTGGCGTTGCTACTGTAACCGATTCAAGCGCAGTATTTACTACAAGCCTAGCTTGCGGTACTGTTACTTTCGCTGTTGAAGGTTCTTTCGCAGTTGCTCAAGACGTTCTTACAGTTGCTTGCAAAGGTGTTGCTGAAGGCAAAACTAGAGTTGGTAAAGCTACTTTAACTCGCAAAGTTGAAGAACAACCAGCTGCTGAAGCTGCTCCAGAAGCTGCTCCAGCTGACACTACTAAGAAAGCTCAATAAGTTAACTTAACTTAAAAACGAAGTCTAGCGACGTATCATTTGATGCGTCGCTTCTTCTTTTTATAGATGTGTCAAAACCGGGTTTAAAGTAACATGACGATTTTTCCTTGCAGATACTTTTCTGTCAATAAGAGAAGAGGCCGACTAAAGTAGAAATTAGTCAGCCTTAATTCTTTGATATATCTTGAGCGATATATCTTGAGCTCTATTTAACTGAATTAAAACAGTGACGGCAGATGGGTTCATAACTCTCTTTCTCTCCCAGTACCACCAGTTTATCGCTGTTTGTGAGCCTGTGTGAGTGGTTTGCAATATTACCGCATTTAACGCAAATTGCATGTACTTTGGAAACGTGTTCGGCAACAGACATCAAATGAGGCATAGGACCAAAAGGTTTGCCTAAATAATCCATATCCAACCCGGCAACAATAACCCTTACCCCGTTATTTGCGAGTTGTTGACAAACTTCAACGATAGTATTGTCAAAAAATTGAGCCTCATCTATTCCAACAACCTCCACATCGCCCGCATATAGTAATATACTTGACGGAGAATCTACAGGTGTAGATCTTATATGATTTGAGTCATGAGAAACAACTTCGCCCTCGGAGTATCTGATATCTATCTTAGGTTTAAATATTTCAACCTTAAGATTTGCAAATTTTGCCCTCTTAAGTCTTCTTATAAGTTCTTCTGTTTTACCCGAGAACATAGAGCCGCAAATTACCTCTATCCAACCTGCTTTTTTTGCGCTTTCTAAAAACATTTTAGCTACTTTTGTATTGTATGCAAATATAAATAAAGTTGTGCAGGATATGAACAATAACTTGGCTGAAATCAAAATTCTAATTACCGGTCTCTTGCAGGATATTGAATCTCTGGAAAGTGCAGATATTTTACCTCTTTATAAATGGGAAGATATCATGATATCGTTGGATATTATCAAGCACAAACTAAATACACACAAATACGAACAAGAGAGATTGGAACTGAGAGAAATTACATCCAGATTAAACAATCTTAATTCGGTAAATTCAAATATTTCCGACACAATTCAGGATTTAGAGGACTATCCTGAACCCGCATCTCTGCAAACGCAGTTTTTTACCGATGATATTGCGAAAACTGATATAACTCATGTAAATAAAATTGAGGAAAGGATTCCGGAAAAAGTTGAAGAGAAAGAAGTGAGATTACCGGAAATATTAACGGAAGTACCTGTTGAAACAAAGGCACCTGAACAAAGTTCGGCAAAAAAATCTTCTGGTGTTTTATTCAATGATGAACCAGAGGAAGATATTGAATTCGAGCTTTTTGACGACACTGCAGATACTATTCTCGACGCAGCAATGAAAGCAAAACCAAATTGGAAAAAGGATTATCCCGGTACCAGGATTAACGACATGAACGAAGGAATCACTTTTAATGATAAAATCGTTTTTTTGAATGACCTCTTTTACGGTGACACCGATCAATACCGCCTGAGCATATCAAGACTAAACGAATTCACAAATCTGAACGAAGCAGTGGAGTACCTTAGAATGGCATTTCCGGAATGGAATGAGAATTCAGATACTGTATACAGATTCTACATGATTCTCAGGAGGAAGCTGGATGTCTAAGTTATATATAGTTCCCACCCCCATTGGCAATATGGAGGATATAACTATTCGGGCCTTAAGTGTTTTAAAGGCAGCCGATTTGATACTTGCCGAAGATACACGAACAAGTTCAGTGCTTTTAAAGAGATATGATATCAGCGTTCCACTTGAATCGCATCATAAATTCAACGAACATAAAACAGTCGAGAGAGTCAGCGAAAAAATATCTTCCGGATTGAATGTCGCTCTTATAAGCGATGCCGGAACTCCGGGAATTTCCGATCCGGGTTTTTTATTGGTACGAAAGTGTAAGGAGATGGGAATCGAAGTTGAAACTCTGCCCGGTGCAACAGCATTGATACCGGCTTTAATTAATTCCGGTTTCCCTTGCGACAGGTTCTGTTTTGAAGGTTTTTTGCCTATAAAGAAAGGTCGGCAAACTCGTTTAAAACTACTTAGTGAAGAGACCCGCACAATAATTTTGTACGAGTCACCCTATCGATTGGTAAAAACGCTGGAGCAAATCTCTCAGTTTTTCGGAGAAGATCGTGAGGTTTCAGTTTCAAGAGAATTAACAAAATTTTTTGAAGAGAACAGGAGGGGAACTGCGGCAGATCTGAGCAAGTGGTATAAAGAGCATGAACCCAAAGGTGAGATTGTTATTGTCATTGATGGCCTGGGCCGTCATAAATACGAAATAGAGGAGTAAATATTTTTAATTTTTATGGGAGGGGAGAGAAATGAGAGAGAGAAAGGTTTCAAAATCTCACGCAAAAGGCGTGATAGTGTTGATTTTTAGCATTCTGGCTATTCAACTGGTAATTTATCTGTTTTCATTAATTTATAAAGGCGATTTTTCATTAAAAACGAGAAATGTTGCAATTATAAGCAATGCAGATACATCTGCCGAAAAACTGAAAACTGATTCAAACAAAATAAAAAGAGAGAGGTTTAAATTTGATCCGAACAAACTCGACGAAGAGGGTTTTATGAGGTTGGGGTTCACTCAGTCTCAAGTGAAAACTATTATCAAGTTTCGTACTAAAATTGGAGGATTTAAAAGTAAAGGTGATTTTGCAAAATTATATGTGGTACCTGAGTCGCTTTATAATGAATTGGAGAATTATATTGTTTTTGAGAAAGTTCATAAAAAGGGTTTAGACCATAAAATGGCAGTGAATGGAGCTATAAACTCAAAAGGTGTTCAAACATATGCAGTCACTAATCAAGGGAATTCCCAATCTAGAAATGAAAAGTTTGAAACTGGTAATCCGGAATCAAAAAATTTAGATACAAGATCTTATAAGTCTGTTATTAAAGATGTTGCATCAAATTCAAAAAAACTTATTGAGCTAAATAGTGCCGATTCAACCGAACTTGTCTCATTGCCTGGTATAGGGCCCTATTTTGCCTCAAAAATATTAAACTACAGGGAACGACTTGGTGGCTTTGCCATTAAGGAACAATTGTTTGATATATATGGGATTGATGATCAAAAATTTGAGATGATAAGCTCAAAAATTGTAATTGATACTTTATCGGTTAAAAAATTTGATCTCTCTGTGGCGACAGAAAAGGAACTCTCTAAGCATCCATATATCGGTGGATATGTAGCAAGAGGAATTGTGAGATTTCGTGAAAAAGCGGGATCGGTTTTGTGTACTCTTGAAGTATTAATTGCCAACAAAATCATAAAGGAGGAGTTTGCTTCAATATTAAGATTTTATTGCAAGTAATTGCCTTTTTATCTGTTTTTATTACCTTTACCCCACTTAAAACTATCTTTTTAATATGAATGTGATTAAATGCAACAACATTGTAAAGAGGTTCAATAATTTTACTGCTCTTGACAATGTTTCCATTGAAGCAAAAAAGGGAACTATCTTTGGACTGCTCGGACCTAACGGTGCCGGTAAAACTACGTTAATCAGGATTATAAACCAGATTACTCTTCCCGATTCAGGTGAGGTGCTATTTAATGAAAAACCAATTAACCCGAAGGATATTGCCTACATTGGGTATCTGCCCGAGGAGAGGGGATTGTACAAGAAAATGAAGGTAGGGGAGCAGGCAATTTATTTGGCCAGAATTAAGGGAATGCCTCATGATGAGGCTGTAAGGGAACTTAAACAGTGGTTCGTGAAGTTTGGTATCCAAGCTTGGTGGGATAAAAAGGTAGAGGAGCTTTCGAAAGGTATGGCACAGAAGGTGCAATTTATTACGACAGTACTTCATAAGCCGTCGTTACTTATTTTAGATGAGCCATTTAGCGGATTTGACCCTGTGAATGTTCAGTTAGTCAGAGAGGAAATTTTAAAACTTAAAGCAAACGGTACTACAATAATTCTCTCAACTCACAATATGGAGTCGGTTGAGGAATTGTGCGATAATATTGCTCTCATAAATAAATCTAAATTAATAGTTACTGGTGGTTTAAATGATATCAGAAGAGAGCACGGAAGTAACAGGGTTGAGGTTATTTACAAATCAGGAGCTCCTGTTACCCCGATTCAGGGTTCTGTTTTCTCTGTTGTGGAAGATGTTGAGATTAACGGCGCACGCAGGATGATTCTTGAGGTTGAAGCCCAGGCTCACTCTTCTCAAATTTTGGGTCAACTGATCGATAAAATTGACATAGTTTCTTATAAGGAGCTGATTCCAAGAATGAATGATATTTTTATTAAACTTGTTAAAAACTAACTACTATGAACTCAGACAAGATATTCTTAGTTCTTTCAAGAGAATTTAAAATAAGAGTAAAGAAGAAGTCTTTCATTCTCACTACGATTCTGACTCCGCTTCTTTTTGCCTCAATGATGATAATCCCTGCTCTTTTCTCGACTATGTCTTCGGGAGAGAAAGGCAGTAAAGTTTTAGTTGTAGATAAATCTGGTGTATGCGAAAAGTTTTTCAAAAGCAACGAAGAGTTTACATACACTTTCGATAACAAGGCAGATGTTGAAGCCATTAAGAAAAATTTCGCTAAAGAGGGGTTATATGCACTGGTTGAAATCTCTCAGGCCGATTCAAATTTGAATGTTGCTGTTTCGGCAGTTTCTAATAAGCAATTGAATATATCTGCAAAAAGTGAAATTGAAAAGAGCATTCAAAATGCAGTTGAAGCCGAAAAATTAAAAAAATATGACATCAATAATCTCGAAGTTATTTTAAAGGACATCAGAACAAAAGTTAATCTTAAGACATTTACTCTCAGCGAAGAGGGCGATGAAAAGCTTGGAATTGTTGAGATTAATATGGCAATCTCATATATTGCAAGTTTTATGTCTTACATCTTTATTTTTATGTTCGGTTCTATGGTTATGCGCGGTGTTATTGAGGAGAAGACAACCAGAATAGTTGAGGTCATAGTATCTTCTATTAAGCCATTTGAACTTATGATGGGAAAGATTCTTGGCGTTGGTTCTGTGGCACTTCTGCAATTTTTTATCTGGATTGTTTTAACGATTGGAATTGTTTTTGGAATTCAATACTTTATGGGCTTCGATGCCGTAACACAAGGAGGCATGGCTTCTCAAATGGCCCCGGGCAGCGCTACTCAAATGGCCGCCTCAGTTGCTTCACAATCACCTATGGGCGAAATATTTACGGCACTGTCAGGAGTTAATTGGTTTTTAATAATTTCATCTTTTATCTCATATTTCATATTAGGATATCTGCTATATGCCTCTATGTTCTCGGCAGTAGGATCGGCTGTGGATAATGAAGCAGATACTCAACAATTGATTTTGCCTGTGACATTGCCTTTAATTATCGGAATGTTTATAATGGTTCACACTTTCCAATATCCCGACAGCAGCCTATCATTCTGGGGCTCCATGATTCCGTTCACATCTCCTATGGTAATGATGGCAAGAGTCTCCTATGGTGTTCCGTTTTGGCAATTGGCTACATCTGTTTTATTACTCTTCCTTACTTTCATAGGAATGACATTTGTATCGGCAAAGATATACAGAATAGGAATTCTCTCTTACGGTAAAAAAGGCTCTTGGAAAGAGATGATTAAGTGGTTAAAATATTAATATTTAATGGATGAAAAAGTTAATTTTACTCTCCTTCAATATATTATTTACAGCTCTTTTATTCAGCCAGGTTACATCCGGTGTTGAGTATAAAGCCTACAGGGTTTTGATGGACTCTTCATGGAATACACCCGTTTACGAGCCTGTAAATAAAATAATATCTGTTTATAAACCTTTGATGGAAAAGACCATGATGGATGTTATCGGTAAAACGGATACCGAAATGCGTTCGGGAAGGCCTGAGAGTTTATTGTCAAATTTTACAGCAGATGCTATGTTGAATTTTGCCCGTAAAAAAGAGAGTTGCGATTTTGCTCTGACAAATTTCGGCGGAATCCGTGCAGCAATGCCGGGAGGTAATGTCAGACGTTACGATATATTCTCGATTTTTCCTTTTGAAAATTACCTAGTTATTGTTGAAGTGCCGGGCAAAAGTGTCAAAACTCTTTTTGAATTCTTTGCTAAATCGGGGCCTGAGGCTTTATCGGGTAATGTTAAATTAATTATCAGAAAAGGGGCTTTAGCAACGGATGTTTTAATTGACGGTGTTGCAATATCAGAAGATAGAAATTATAAAATTGCAACACTCGATTTCCTGCTTACCGGAGGCGATAATGTAAGTATGCTTAGAAACAATGTATCAGTTGTTGAAACTGGTGTGCTTTTGCGTGATGTGATTTTCGAACAGATTGCCGAAATGGTTAAAAAAAGCGGAAAAATTGTTTCTAAGTTAGATGGCAGAGTTGTTATTGAAAAATGATTGAATGATGAAAAAATATAACAAAATATTCGTTCTCACTATTGTTCTGTTATTTCCGTTGTCTTTAGTTTGTCAGGATTTGGTAATCTTACATTCAAATGACACACACAGTAACATTGAACCTTTGAGCAGCGGGAGAAACAAAGGTATGGGGGGCTTTCAGCGCAGAGCCAATTACATAACTCAGGTTAGAAAAGAGCATAAAAATGTCTTATTGCTCGATGCAGGAGACTATAATCAGGGAACTCCGTATTTTACTCTTTTTAAGGGTGATGTTGAGGTTAAACTGAACAACAAGATCAAATATGATGTAATTTGTCTTGGAAACCACGAATTTGATAATGGTCAGGCAGAACTTGCCAGAAGACTTAAAAAGGCAAAATATGTAACTGTTTGTGCCAATTATGATATGAGTGCCACTCCGTTAAAGGGTTTGGTTAAACCCTATACAATTGTCAAAAAAGGTGGCAAAAAAATTGGAATAATAGGTTTGCTTACGGACTTGAACGGTATGGTTTCGGCACCTGCAAGAGAAAATATGATTTATAAAAATCCCATTCCGATTGCCGACTCTTTGGCATATCTTTTAAAATATGAAAAGGGATGTGATTTAATTATCTGTCTTACTCATTTGGGATTTGACGATGGTACTATGGCGAATCCATCCGATACTGAACTTGCCAAAAACACCAAAAACATCGATTTCATTATTGGCGGGCATTCACACACTTTTTTGGAGAAGCCTGCAATAATGAAAAACACCGACGGTAAAGATGTTGTAGTTACAACTTCCGGTGCCCACGGTGT
>CAZOOH010000080.1:0-8293 GCA_964581375.1 uncultured Muribaculaceae bacterium | reverse complement strand
AGAGTCGATTATTTTACCGGAGACTGTCTGAGCTGTATTTGTTTGGCTTAATGCAAAACAAAAAAACAGAATTAATAGAAAAATTCTCTTCATAGTTTAAAAATTAATATCAAAATCACTTTGAAAGGACTATAAACAAATATAGCAATCAAAATTGAAAAACCAAGTAGTTTTTTTTCATTTTGAAAGCTATATTATATTTAAAATATACTATTACGAAACTGAATCGTAATAATCAATTTTCGTTTAGCTAAAAAATTTATACCTAAATTATTTATTTAAGCATTTTTAAGAGCATTTCGGGCTCATTTGTTGTGATGTAATCGGCACCTTTATCTAAAAGCATTTGCATATCCTCAGCTTTATTAACCGTCCAGGCATTAACAGTCAATCCAAGATCATGAGCCTTTTTAATAAGATCGGCATCCTCTTTAAACATACTTAAGTTGAAATCTATTCCCCACATTTTACTCTCCTTTAACTGATCCAAAGTCATATTCTTATCAAGAAATGCAGTTTTAGCCGCAGGATCGAGTTCAAGAACTCTTACAAGACAACTATGGTCAAAAGATATATAGTTTACCCATGCCTGCATTTTAAGATCATGTACCATTTTAACAACTTTTTCTGTAAGCTCCATTAATCTTTCGTTACTTACCAAAGAGGCTTTAATTTCGAGAACCAGTGCCGTTTTATTTTGTTTTTTAGCAGTAAGCAGATACTGTTCCAAAGTCGCAACAAAATCACCCTTCTTAAGCGGCACCTTAGTCAGTTCGGCACTTGAAGTCTTTTCAATCTCAAAGCCGCCAGCATGAGGATCATGATTTATAACAAGCACACCGTCAGCAGCCATCCACACATCAAACTCCGAAGCACCGCAACCAAGCTCAATAGCAGCTTTCAATGAACTTAAAGAATTCTCGGTAGAACCGGTATTTTTCCAGGCACCTCTGTGAGCAATTGCTTTATTAGTAAGAAACTCATCCTTTACTAATTCGAACTCTTTAACAACATTACCTGTCTTAATTTTAATACCATAACTGAAAGCTCCTTTTCCGGCAGATACCGATTTTCCGGGCTTAAGACAAAGGTTTCCAGATTTATCAATCAAAAAAAGCTTAGATGTATCCTGAACAATTGAATAATCAATCTTCATTTTTTCGGAAGTAGAAAAATAAATTTTTCCAATAACAGCTCCCTTTTTATCGAGAGGGATACGATAACAATCCATATATGGGAACAGAGTAGACTGAGCGAGTGCAGATGCACTTACAAACAATGCTGCAAGCATAAATAATGTAGATTTCATTTTCATTTTTTGGTACTTTAAAAATATTCAAATCAAAGATAAAAAATTTTTGAAACGAAACATAAAAGTTTCGTTATTGAATTTTTCCGTTATATATCTGATTCTCCTGTTCGGCTACCCTGATAAAAGTTGTCCGCTTGGAAAGCTCCTTAAGCTGAGATGCACCCACATAAGTACACGTACTGCGAATACCCCCGAGAATATCCTTAAGAGTATCGTCGACATATCCGCGATACGGAACAACCACAGTTTTACCTTCACTGGCACGATATTCTGCCACGCCACCGGAATGTTTTTCCATTGCGGTAGAAGAGCTCATCCCGTAAAAAAGTTTAAATTTTTCTCCGTCTTTTTCAATCAATTCACCCCCGCTCTCTTCGTGACCTGCCAACATACCGCCAAGCATAACGAAATCAGCTCCGGCGCCGAAAGCTTTAGCAACATCGCCGGGAGTAGTACAGCCGCCGTCGCTGATTATCTGCCCCCCTAAACCGTGAGCAGCATCGGCACACTCGATAATTGCAGATAGTTGCGGATACCCCACTCCCGTTTTAATACGAGTTGTACAAACAGAGCCCGGGCCAATTCCGACTTTAATAATGTCGGCACCTGCAAGTAAAAGTTCCTCAACCATTTCACCGGTAACAACATTACCCGCAATAATAACCTTTTCCGGGAATTTCTTTCTGGTTTGTTTTACAAAAGAGACAAAATGTTCAGAATATCCGTTAGCAACATCAATGCAGATAAACCTTAATTTAGGATGAACCTCCATAATATGACAAATCTTGTCAAAATCATGGCTGCTTGTACCTGTACTTAATGCAATAAAATTTTCGATTCCTTCAGGAGCCGAAGCCATAAACTCCCTCCATTCATCCGGTTTGTAATGTTTATGAATTGCAGTGAAAAGCTTTTGATTACTAAGTGCAAGAGCCATTTCAAACGTCCCGACCGAATCCATGTTTGCAGCCATTACAGGAATCCCTGTCCACTCACTCTTATTATGCAAAAGTTTAAATGTACGCTCCAGTTTGACCTCAGAACGACTCTTTAAAGTAGAACGTTTAGGTCTGAACATTACATCCTTGAATCCCAACTTAATATCGTACTCAATTCTCATAATCGCAATTAAAAATTAAATTATCTTAATTACAAATATACCATTTCCCAACGATAAAAAAGAGTTAGATTCCTTTAATAATTTCAATAATTTTCTCGTTATTTATAATCATCATTCCATGACGGTCGTTAGAAATTCCATCGTCAAGGATATAAGGATAAACAGGAGTGTTTCCGTTCATTATTGTAGGCAGATATTTAAATTGAATATTAGAACATCTCACCTTTAATATCAAACCGGCCTCCATAATGTGAGTCGAGACAATAAAAGAACACTTTTTAATTTTAGAAAAGGCCTCAGTAACAGCCACTGTCGCATCATAAGCATCTTTTACGTTAGTTCCTTTGAAAAGCTCATCAAACATTATAATCAATTTCTTACCCGAACTCACCTCATTGGCTATCTTCTTAACCCTTACAACCTCAGCATAAAAGTGACTATAACCCATATTCAGATCATCGGGAACATTAATTGAAGTATAAATCCCCTCTTGAACATTGAATTTCATAGACTTAGCCGCAACAGGAAAGCCCATGTGAGCCAAATAAATCGCAACACCGAAAGACTTCATTAACGTCGATTTACCCGCCATATTCGCACCCGTTAAAAAGAGAACATTTGAATTTAAATCCAAAGAGATATCGTTTGCAACTGCATTTTTAACGCACGGGTGGAAGACTCCGTTAATCTCAATTTGAGAAAAATCAGATTCTACAGCTACAGCGTATGAAAATTTGCGTTCAGATCCAATATTGGCAACAGTAATATAAACATCAATTTCATGAATAATCTTCAAGAGTTCTGAGATTAATTCACTCAAAGAATATCTCAAACGATGATCATATACGGCAAAATTTAAAAAAGCGAGAGAATCGGGTTTTTCATCAGCAAAAATCAATTTTAATCCTTTATTTTCTACAATAGAGCGAGCCTTTTCGGCATAATCATTAAAAACGCTCGATTTAGAAGCATCTGCAATCCGAAGAATAAAACCATGTAATTCTCTTAAAACATCGATTGAAGTATTAAGACCACTCTCCAGTAATTTGTACTCTTCATCATTGGCAATCAATGATAAAGCCTTTCTTCTCAGGTTATGAGCAAAAGATATTAAAAAACTTTTACTGTCGGTATTTTGCAGATAATACTCTGCTGCTTCAAACTCCTCTTTAGAAACCGGAAGAACAAAACTGTATCTGCCAAAAAACTCAAAAATATCCTTTCGTTCGTTAATCTCCCGGTAATTGGTAAGAGGGTTCATAAACATTCTTTCCAGAACCAACCCGCCACCCCTTGTTACGGTACGATTAAAAACATTATAAATTGAGTTATTCTTGAAACGCCCAAGTATATTTAAATCTTCAAGAGTTTGTTTATCGATAACAAATTTCATTACTTCAGTTTAATTATTGATCTGTGCACTTCTAAGAATATCCAGAATGCCCTCATTTTTAATAATAATCATTCCATGACGGTCTGAGGTTATTCCATTCACAATCTTGTACGTATAGCGTGGAATACTCCCCTCCATTATTGTGGGCAGATTAATAAAATTAATATTGTCGCACCGCTCCTTAAGAGTATCACCCGCTTCAATTATATGAGTAGATATTATAAAAGTACAATTCTTATTGGCGGCAAATGCTTCAGTAACTGCAACGGTAGCGTCATATGCATCTTTCACATTCGTTCCGCGGAAGAGTTCATCAAAAATGACAATAAGATTTTTAGAACTTCCAATGCTTTGCGCAACCTTCTTAACTCTCATAACTTCCGCGTAGAAGTGGCTGTATCCCATGTTCATATTGTCGGGCAGATTAATTGTCGTGTACATACCATTCTGCACAGTAAACACCATTTTTGAAGCCGGAACAGGGAATCCCATGTGCGCCAAATATACAGCAATACCGAAAGTCTTCATAAAAGTAGATTTCCCCGCCATATTAGCACCGGTAAGAAAGACCATATTGCAGGTTTCGTCAATCTTGATTGAATTCTTAACTGGATTCCTCAATAAAGGATGGTAAACATCTGCCAGTTCCAGGTAATTACGGTCTGGCGAAATAGCTTGGGCAGCTGTAAAACCCATTTGTGCAGATACTCCTGCCACCGAAGCATATACGTCAAGATTATAAATATAGTGCAAAAGCAGTTTTATCTTATCTCGCAGTCCAAACCTGAACTCCTGATCATAACTGGCTGTTTTTGCATACGAGAGTTTATTGACAGAGGTCTCCGACAAACAATCTGCAAGTTCCTTCATATTAAGAATCCCTTGCATTACCTCCACCTGAGGCCTGTAAACATCTGCCACCCCTTTCTCTTGAAGCGTATTCAGAAATTTTTTCAATGTAATTAGAACTTCCAAAAGAGCCACTACCCCTTTGTGAAGTTGCCTGTATTCCGAATCAGTTCCGACAGCCGATTTGAATTTTCGTTCAAGATTATCCTGATAAGCCGACAATCGCGTACGACTATCGGTATTATTTAAATAAAACTCAACAGAATCGAATAATTCACTTTTAAATGGAAAGGTTATCAGGTATTTTTGAAAATACCCGATAATCTCTCCTCTTTCATTTATTTTTTTCTCATCCGATAAAGGATAGAGGAACATCTCCTCAAGAATCTGAGCTCCACCTCTTGTCACGGTCTTATTAAAAAGACCGTAAACAGAGTTCTCTCTAATTTTTCCAAAAATTCCTAAATCGTCAGTAGTTTGTTTATCTGCACTAAATATCATAAAACTAATAGGTTATCTACCTTTCCTTCTAATCCACATAAGAACATAGAAAATAATCATTGCCAAAGGAATTAATCCAATAAACAACCATCTGATTAATGTAACGCCCGGCATTCCTACAGACATTGTATTGTCCGGAGGAGTAGGCCTTCTTACATCAATAGGCACCTCTTCATTAGACATCCAGTAAAATGCGCCCATAATCAAATAGTAGTTAGCGGCAGATACATCTTTTCTTCCAATGCTGATCTCTCCGTTACTTATACAATCGGCATCACCTAAAATTACAATTCTTTGATCTTTGTCGCCAACCTTTCTGTTTAAAGCAACTGCAGTAGGAATAGAGGCAAGAGTATCTTCACCTTTAGAAATATTTTGAGTTACAGGTTCGTTGACAAAATCTTTAGTTTCAACCTCACTCCATGTACCGCCCGCAGTATCGGAAGTAAAGAGAGTTGTAACTTTAAAGCCTTTATCGGTTGAGAATTGTATTCCCGAAGTACCGGGCATAGTGGCAACATAGTCTTCTTTACGCATATCTCCGAGCAGATACATCATATCGGCACCCTCTTTCGTAGGGATAGAGACAATAAAGTCCGGCGAAAAGTTTTCACTTGGTTTAACAAGCCTTCCGGGCATAAAACTTACTCCGAACTGAGCCACAAGCGGGTTCATAATTTCTTGACGATCAGGTTCACCTGCTATAAGCAAATTCCCTCCTCTTGCAATAAAATTATTAAGGTTAGTTTGTTCAACTTCTGTTAAAGCATTTCTAACATCGGCTAAAACAAGAATATCTACACTTGCCGGAACCTCCTTATCAAGAGCGACCTCAGTATAATCAAATCCTTGATTAATTAACGAATAACGGAAAGTACGCTCTTGCGCAAAAATACTGTAATCTCTGTCGCCCGATTTAATACACTCCCTTTCACCATGGCCCTTAACAAAACCAATTTGCGGAAGCTCCATAACTAATCTCTTGAAAGCAGCTGTTATTTCGGCTTCGGAAGGAGTAACCTGCATATCGTCAAATACCCTGAGGAAAGTCTTTTCGCCATTATCTCTTACAAGAGTGCGAACAAAACGATTTCCTTCCGGCTGTAAATTCTCAATTTTCCTTATTTCTGCCGGTTTCAAAAACATATTACTGTCAAGTTTAAAAGTCTTGGCATACTCAAGCATTCTCTCTCTGTCGTTCAATAGAGGATAACGTTTGTCCATACTAGGATTTTTTGCTTTATCGTAATATCTTATATAGTTCATTTTGATTTCCGGTTTAAACCTCAAATATTGGCTAAACCGTTCAATATCCCTGAGTTCATTTTTAGGCAAAGCCAAATAGAAATATTTATCAATAATATTTTGATAAGTATTAATTGTAAGGCCACCTTTCAGTTGAGCCACAATCTTTTGACTGTTAGGTGTCAGCGTATTTGCATTAGTTCTGGTAGCATCAAAATAATACATCATAGCAGGTCTCGAACTGACATATCCCAACATTACTGCAACTAAAGAGACGCCAATATAACGTGTAATGGATACTCCAAATGAAGTCTTTTGCCTTATTGCTTTTAGTCTTAATATTGTTAAAGAGAGGAAAAGGCAAATTACAATTACAAAATATAACACATCTTCACTACCCACCATACCGTTAATAAATTCGGTAGATCTTCCTCTGATTGAAAGCCAATATGCAATATCTCTCACAAATGCAACATCCTGCCACATTGTGCCAACAAGATTAAGTAACGACAAAATTGCCAAAGAACCTACAGCGGCAACAACCTGGTAAGAAGTAAGGCTCGACATAAACAATCCGATTGCAGCATATGCACAAATCAGAAGGAACAATCCAAGTAATCCGGCATAGACACCAACGAAGTCAAAATGATCAATGGTGAATGAACTGTATACCATGAATACCAAAAGAATTGCTGTAATCAACAAAGCATAAAATATCATTGACAGATATTTTCCTAAGATTATCTGTGTATTAGTAACAGGTGATGAGTATAACAACTTTATAGAACCACTGCTCAACTCCCGGCTCATCAGACCCATCGTCAATAATGGTATATAGAGATAGAGATACTGCTGTACAATCATAAAGAGCCCTCTGTGTCTGTCCGAAACAATTGTCATCGACAAATTTGAAAGTTCGTACCCGAGGGATTTATAGGTAAGTTGCCACTCAAAAACATTTGCAAAGGCCATACTTGCCTGAATGGTAAATATGATTAATATTAACCAGGCTATTGGCGAATAGAACAATGTCTGTAACTCTGTACGAGCTATTTTATAAATCATTTTCATTGTATGCCCTCCTTATTTAGCTTTTTTTGATAATTCTGCGAAAATTGTATCAATTGAACTCTTTTCCAATCTGATTTCGTTAAGACGCCAGCCTTTAGCAACACTAGCCTCTACTACTCTCTCGACAACATCTTGCGAATCGGAAAATTTAAGCCTGAATTTTGTTCCTCCAAGCTCTTCTACATCCAGAATGCCCTGTATTGCTTTTAATTCTTCAACTGCAGGTGTTTCCAAAAGAGATACAAAAATCGTATTAGGTATTATATAGTTATCGAATTCATCGACAGTACCGGCAAACACAACTCTGCCTTCCTCGACCATTCTTATATGATCGCAAGTTGCCTGAACCTCCGATAATATATGAGTCGATAATACAACTGTACGCTCTTGAGCAATCTCTTTAATAAGATTTCTGATTTCAACTGTTTGATTAGGATCAAGACCATTTGTCGGTTCATCAAGAACAACCAAATCGGGATTATGAATAATCGCCTGAGCAATTCCAACTCTTTGTTGATAACCACCGGAAAGATTTTTAATAAGTCTGTTTCTGAAATGTGTAATTGAACATTTGTTTAACACATTGTTTACAGCAGGCATAATCTCTTTATCGGGGATCATCCTGAGATTGGCGGAATAAATAAGATACTCCTCAACAGTTAAATCTAAATGAAGCGGTGGTTTTTGCGGCAAAAACCCGATGTGCCTCTTTGCCTCAATCGAATTCTCCCGCATATCTACACCTTTAATGAAGACGCTTCCTTTCGATTGTTTCAGAACACCACACATGATGTTCATAATA
>CAZOOH010000079.1:0-8320 GCA_964581375.1 uncultured Muribaculaceae bacterium | reverse complement strand
GCAATGCTCCCGACCACCTCATTTATCAGTTGAACTCTTTTTACGGGATCACGTTTTGCATCTTCGGAGAGTAGCTGAGTTTTGAATGTAATAAAGTCCTCTTCTGAATCTTCGAGAAATTTTGCTAAAACATCTCCGCCCTTTTTTCTTGCAAAAGAGTCCGGGTCATCACCTTCGGGGAATAGAACTACCTTAACCTGGAGACCCTCCTCCAACAGCATGTCTATTCCTCTGATTGAGGCCTTTATTCCTGCAGCATCGCCGTCATAAAGAACAGTCACCTGGGGTGCAAATCTTTTTATGAGTCGGATTTGATCGACAGTGAGTGAGGTCCCGCTTGAAGCAACAACGTTCTCAATACCCGCCTGATGCATAGATACAACATCGGTATAACCCTCTACAAGATAGCACTTTTGAGTCTTAGTAATTGCACTTTTGGCAAAATAAATCCCGTAGAGTGAACGACTCTTTATATATATTTCGGATTCGGGAGAGTTAATATATTTGGCAACGGTTTTATCGGTTCGCAAGGTTCGTCCACCAAAGGCAATAACTCGACCGGACACAGAGTGAACAGGGAACATTACCCTGTCATAAAACCGATCTATGAGTTCGTCGGAATTCTCTCTCTCAATTCCCAAACCTGTCCCGGCAATAAACTCTTTTTTATAACCCGACTTTAGAGCCGCTAGCGAAAATGTATTTCTGCCGTCAGGTGCCCACCCGAGCTGAAATTTTTTAATAGTCTCGTCCGAGAAACCTCTCTCTTTAAAGTATGATAGCCCTATAGCCTTACCCTTTTGAGACTCCCATAATTCATTTACATAGAAGTTTCTGGCAAATTCCGAAACAGTGAGTAAACTCTCATGTTTGAGCCTGTTTTGAATATCTTCGGGAGTCTCCTCTTTTTCGATAATCTCAATTCCGTACTTTTTCCCTAAAAATCGAATCGCCTCAACGTAGGTAAGCTGTTCGTGCTCCATCACAAAATTTACGGCGTTTCCCGCCTTTCCGCAACCGAAGCATTTAAAAATTCCTTTTGATGGGGAGACTGAAAAGGAGGGAGTCTTCTCATTATGAAAAGGACAGCAGGCAGTATAGTTTGCGCCCCTGCGTTTAAGGGCTACAAAATCACTGACTACGTCGACAATTTGTGCTGCATCCAGCACTTTATCAATTATGCTTTTACTGATCATTTCACTTTACGAGAAAGCTGCGAAATCCGACAGCCTTTCTCACCTCTTTCATAGTAGCCTGAGCGCTCTCTCTTGCAAGCTCGGTTCCTCTTTTGACAACTTGAGACAAATATGCTTCATCGTTATATATCGTCTCAATCTTCTCCCTTATAGGAAGAGTATGTTTGCAGATATCTGTCGCCAGTTGCTTTTTGAGGTCGCCGTAACGGATTGTGCAATCGTTGTAGGCATCTTTAAACTGCTTAACAACTTCCGGAGTTGATACGATTTTTAAAAGTGTAAACAGATTTTTTACAGGCTCCTCCATTTTGCTGTGAGGCTCTTTAGGACCGGAGTCCGTAACTGCTCTCATCACTTTTTTGTGTATAGTCTTTTCGTCGTCAAACAGATATACTCCGTTTCCTTCGCTTTTACCCATCTTCCCGCTGCCGTCCAAACCGGGAACTTTAACCAAATCGCTTCCGAAATTAAACGCCTGAGGTTCAGGAAAGACCTCGCTGTTGTACATATTATTGAACCTTCGGGCAAGCAGGCGGGCAATCTCCAGATGCTGTTCCTGGTCTTTCCCTACAGGAACCTTGTTGGCTCTGTGAATAAGAATATCTGCCGCCATAAGAACAGGGTAGGTAAGCAGCCCGGCATTTACATTTTCGGGCTGCTTCCTTATTTTTTCCTTAAATGAGGCTGTTCTTTCGAGTTCACCCTTATAGGCAATCATGTTTAGTAAAACATAGAGCTCCGGAATTTCCGGAACATCACTTTGTACAAAAATTGCCGATTTTTCGGGATCAAGACCCGAAGCCAGGTACTCCGCAAGAATCGTTCTGACTCCCGAATGAAAATCGTCCGGATGAGGATGTGTTGTTAAAGAGTGCAGGTCGGCTATAAAAAAATAGCAGTTGTACTCATTTTGCATCTTTATGTAATTACGCAGCGCACCGAAGTAATTCCCTAAGTGCAGATGACCCGTCGAACGAATTCCGCTTAAAACTGTTTCCATTTATAAATTTGTGCTTTTCTCAATTAATCTTTAACCTCTTTGAGCTTCTCTCTGATTTTTTGCTCTACCTCCTCCATTAATGCAGGGTTATCAATAAAAATCTGCTTAACTGAATCCCTTCCCTGACCAATCTTAGTATCGCCGTAGCTGAACCAGGAGCCGCTCTTCTTAATGATTTCAAACTCAACTCCCAAATCGATAACCTCACCGACCAAAGAGATTCCCTCGCCGAAGACGATGTCGAATTCAGCTTTGCGGAATGGCGGTGCCATCTTGTTTTTAACGATTTTAGCCCGTACCCTGTTTCCTGTAGCCTCTTCTCCATCTTTAAGCTGAGTGATTCTGCGAACATCTACCCTTACGGAAGAGTAAAATTTAAGAGCATTACCGCCTGTGGTAGTTTCGGGATTTCCGAACATAACTCCGATTTTGTCACGAAGCTGATTGATAAAAATACAGCAGGTATTTGTTTTTGCAATATTTGCAGTAAGTTTTCTCAATGCCTGACTCATGAGTCTTGCTTGCAGGCCCATTTTTGAATCACCCATTTCGCCTTCGATTTCTGCCTTAGGTGTAAGAGCTGCAACTGAGTCAATAACAATGATATCGATTGCTCCGGAGCGAATAAGTGAGTCAGTAATCTCAAGTGCCTGCTCCCCGTTGTCCGGTTGCGAAATAAGAAGAGTATCTACATTGACACCCAGTTTTTTTGCATAAGTTCTGTCGAAAGCATGCTCGGCGTCTATAATTGCGGCTATTCCGCCGGTTTTTTGAGCTTCTGCAATTGCGTGAATTGCAAGAGTAGTCTTACCGCTCGATTCAGGTCCGTAAATCTCCACAACCCTTCCTCTCGGGTAACCGCCTATTCCCAAAGCGTGATCCAAAGCAATCGAACCCGATGGAATTGTAGAAACTTCCCATTTTGGCTCATCGCCCAACTTCATAACCGTTCCCTTCCCGTAATCTTTCTCCAGTTTGTCCAGGGTAGCCTGTAACGCCTTCATTTTCTCGGGACTGATTTCGGCTCCTTTTTTAACATCTGCACTCTCTTTAGCCATAATGATTTTGTTTTTAAGTTCACGCAAAAATAAGAAATCATTTCAAATTTCCCTACATTTGCACAATGAAAAAATGGTTACTTGGCAAGAGTCTTTTAGAACTCAGGGAAATAACAGATAATCTGAAACTTCCGTCATTTACGGCGAAGCAGATTGTTCAGTGGATTTACCAAAAAAAGGTGCAGGAAATTGAGCAGATGACAAACCTTTCAAAGGCTTCCAGAGAGGCTTTGTCCGAGCATTTTATTGTGGGCGGAAACAAATGGATTGATTTGCAGAAATCTTCGGACGGCACAAAAAAATATCTCTTTCCGGTTGGTGACAATGAGGCAGTTGAGACAGTTATGATTCCTGAAGAGGAGAGAGCCACACTATGCGTCTCTTCTCAAATAGGATGTAAGATGGGTTGTAAATTTTGCATGACAGGAAGGTTGGGTTTTCGCGGGAACCTGAGCGCAGGCGAAATTATCTCCCAATTTATAAATATAGAAGAGAGCGATTCAATTTCGAATGCAGTCTATATGGGAATGGGTGAGCCTCTGGATAACTATGACCAGGTTTTAAAAAGTATCGAAATTCTTACGGCAGATTGGGGTTTCGGATGGAGTCCCAAGCGAATTACCCTTTCGTCTATAGGGATCATACCTGAATTGAAGAGATTTTTAGATGAGAGTAAAGCTCATCTTGCAATCAGTCTTCACAACCCTGTTGATAATGCCCGAAGAGCCATGATGCCTATGCAAAAGGCTTACCCGATCAGTGAAGTAGTAGAGTTAATAAAACAATACGATTTCTCGGGACAAAGACGTGTAAGTTTCGAATATATTATGTTTGACGGTTGGAACGATTCAAAAAAAGATGCGGATGCACTTATACGAATGTTAAGGGGCTTGGAGTGCAGAGTTAATTTGATAAGATTTCACAAAATTCCGGATTTCGAACTGGCACCATCTCCAGATCCTGTGATTGAATTGTTTAAAAAACGACTGAACGATGCCGGGATTGTCGCTACAATCAGGGCGTCAAGAGGTGAAGATATTTTAGCCGCATGCGGAATGTTAAGCGGTACCAAAAAACATCATAAAAATGATACAGAAAGAGAAATACAGGGGACTGAATGACATTGAAATAGTTGAGAGCAGAAGGATTAACGGAGAGAATATTTTAACACCACCCGAGAGAGAACCTCTTTGGAAGCTGTTTCTGAAAAAATTCGAAGATCCTATAATCAGGATTCTCCTTATTGCAGCTTTTATTTCTTTGGGAATATCCTTTATTCACAATGATTTTATAGAAACAATCGGAATTTTTGCTGCAATTATATTGGCGACCGGCGTCGGATTCTGGTTTGAAACCGATGCAAACCGAAAATTCGATATTCTCAATCAGGTAAATGACGATACAAAAATCAAAGTAATCAGAAATGGTTCTTTTACAGAGATTTCAAAACGGGAAATCGTTAAAGGAGACATTATTATTCTGGATACCGGTGATGAAATTCCGGCAGATTCCGAGCTGCTGGAGTCGGTTTCACTGACAGTAAATGAATCTTCGCTTACAGGAGAACTCTCAATAGAAAAGAGCTTAAATCCCGAGGAATTTGATAATGATGCTACCTATCCTACAAATTGCATTTACAGGGGAACAACCATTATCGAGGGGCATTGTATTGCTAGAGTTTTTGCAGTGGGCGATAAAACAGAATTTGGTAAAGTAGCTGAGAAGTCAACGGTTTCAAGCGGTGAAGAGACCCCATTGAATAAACAATTGGAGGGTTTGGCAAAAATGATTGGAGTCCTTGGTTTCTTTTTGGCAATACTCACCTTCTTTTCACTTTTTTTAAAGGATATTTTTTCGGGTGAGGTCATTTACCGAAATGATCAATACTTGTTTTTGGGAGTAGTAATGCTGGGACTGATTATATCCTCAGTGAGGATTTGGATGCCCGTCTTTTATGACGGATTAAATATGATTGGAGTTAAAAGGGAGATACCTCATAAAATATCTGGCATAAGCTGGATAATTTGGATTGTGTCCGGAATCACAACTTCGGCTCTGCTTTTCGGAATTGGATATTTAACAGGCATAACAGATTTAAATTCATTGATTTCTATCGATGTTGCAACAAAAATTCTGCAATATTTTATGGTGGCTGTCACTCTTATTGTTGTAGCCGTACCGGAGGGTCTGCCGATGAGTGTCACGCTAAGTCTCGCTTTGAGCATGAGAAGAATGTTGCAATCCAATAATCTGGTAAGAAAGATGCACGCATGCGAAACAATGGGTGCGGCAACTGTAATTTGCACCGATAAAACGGGAACTCTTACCCAGAATCAGATGAGGGTAAGTGATACAGTCTTGTCCGGAATTAAGGATAAATTGGAGGAAAACACTGAAAGTTCCTTGATTGTGGAGAATATCTCCATTAACTCAACTGCTTTTCTTGATACCTCTGATCACTTGAGTATTAAAGCACTTGGGAACCCTACTGAATCTGCTTTGTTGCTCTGGCTGCATTCTCAGGGAATAAACTATATAAATGAGAGACAAAATTCAATAATTGTAGACCAACTGACTTTCTCTACCGAGAGAAAATTTATGGCAACGATTGTTGATTCTGCAAGATTGCAAAGAAGAATTCTTTACGTAAAGGGGGCTCCCGAGATTATTGCTGGTAAATCAGTTTCAGTTCCTGATGACATTCAGGAACGATTGTCAGAATTCCAGAATCAGGCTAAACGGACACTGGCTTTTGCCTATAAGTTCCTGGATGTACAGGATAAGTACTCATTCGAGGAGCTTACGAATGATGGTCTCGTATTTCAGGGGATTGCTGCAATCTCTGACCCTGTGAGGGCAGATGTTCCTAATGCGGTGGCAAAATGTCTTAGTGCAGGCATTGATGTAAAAATTGTTACAGGCGATACTCCGGGAACAGCAAAAGAGATAGGTCGTCAAATTGGAATTATAAAGTCGGTTGAAGATGAGAAATATGTTATAACCGGAGTCGATTTTGAAGCACTCTCCGATGAGCAGGCGCTCGATATGGTTCTTGCATTGAAGATTATGTGCAGGGCAAGGCCTTCCGATAAACAGAGGCTGGTTCAGCTTCTCCAACGGAAGGGTGCCGTAGTTGCCGTTACCGGCGACGGCACTAACGACGCTCCCGCACTCAATTTCGCCCATGTAGGTCTCTCAATGGGCACAGGTACATCGGTTGCAAAAGAGGCAAGTGATATCACTCTGCTTGACGACTCATTCAATTCAATTGCCACGGCAGTTATGTGGGGCAGGTCGCTCTACAGAAACATTCAGAGATTTTTGCTCTTCCAGCTTACAATAAATGTATCTGCACTAATAATCGTTCTTTTAGGTTCAATCTTTGGAAGTGAGTTGCCTTTGACTGTAACGCAGATGCTTTGGGTTAATCTGATAATGGACACGTTTGCTGCCGGAGCCTTGGCTTCATTGCCTCCAAGTGAAGATGTAATGAACGACAAACCTCGAAGAAACGAGGATTTTATAATCACAGCCCCGATGCGTAACATCATACTCTTTACCGGTATTGCATTCGTAATTATTTTGCTGGGACTCCTGTACTATTTCACTGACTCTGACGGAAACATATCTGCTTTAAACCTGTCAAGATTCTTTACAATTTTTGTGATGTTTCAGTTTTGGAATATGTTTAATGCTAAGACATTTCTTTCGGGGTGGAGTGCTTTTAAAAACCTGAGTAAAAGCAAGGGATTCGTCTTAGTTGCAATGTTGATAGTTGTGGGGCAGATTCTTATTGTCCAGTTCGGCGGTGAGGTATTCAGAACAGTTCCCCTCTCTTTAAGAGACTGGGCTTTGATTATTGCAGGAACCTCATCGGTTCTGCTGTTAGGTGAATTACTGAGATGTGCGGCTGCTTTAATTAAGAGAAAAAGGGAATAAAGAGATATAGGACAAATACGAGATATTAACGCCAGAGATGAGTTCCGATAAGTTCAATATTCTGCTTTCAAAAATGCAAAGGATGTGCTCCGTAAGAGAGTACTCTCTTTATGATATTGAACAGAAGCTTCAAAAAGAGGGGTTGAATACTTCTGAAATTGAATCGCTTCTAAAATCTTTGTTAACCGATAAGTTTGTTGACGACTTACGTTTTGCAAAGGCTTTTGCAAATGATAAATCGAAATTTGCAGGGTGGGGACCCGATAAAATTATATTCTCTCTGCGTTCAAAAAGAGTATCTGCCGAAGTACTGAGGGAGGTAAAGGAGAGTTTCGACAGTGATACGACAAAGTTGCAGTTAAGGAAGATTATGGAACAAAAATTGAGGGGAATCGGGAGTGTTCCGGAGAGTGACAAGCTGCTGGCTAAACTTGTGAGATTCGGATTAAGCCGCGGATATAATTATGGCGATGTTTACGATGTGGCTAAACAGATAGTAAAATTTAAGGAATAATATATATATGATTACATACGAACAGATTAAGGATTTGAAACTTAGAGCCGATGCGCTGAGGAGGTTTCTTTGACATTGACGGAAAAGCTGAAGTTCTTAAGGAGAGAGATAAAAAAACTGTTGAACCCGGATTCTGGGACGACCCGAAAGAGGCCGAAAAGTATTTAAAAGAGAGTTCATCATTAAAATTCTGGGTTGACTCTTATAACTCTATTGCAAGTGCCATGGATGACTTAGATGTCTCAATTGATTTTGCAAAAGAGGACTCTTCGTTCGAAGAGGATGCCCAAAACCACTTTAATGAGACTCAAAAGAAAATTGAGGCACTAGAAATGCGGAATATGCTCGGTGGTGAGGCAGATGGTATGGGCGCAATTCTTAAAATCAACTCCGGGGCAGGTGGTACCGAGAGTAACGACTGGTCGGGAATGCTTATGCGTATGTATGTCAGATGGGGAGAAAGAAATAACTATAAGGTACATATATACGATTTGCTTGAGGGCGACGAAGCTGGTATAAAGTCTGTGACTATTGAGTTTGAAGGAGAGTATGCCTACGGGGCACCGCACCCATCGCACCTGGAAAAGCTATCTTTTCAATAGCTGCTTGCACT
>CAZOOH010000078.1:0-8422 GCA_964581375.1 uncultured Muribaculaceae bacterium | reverse complement strand
GGCAGGAGCTATGGACTATGTTATTAAAGAACATATTAAGAGGTTAGGTCCGGCTATAATCAATGCATTAAAACAGAAAGAACTTAATATTGAAAAATTACAAGCACAACATAACCTTAAATTAAGCGAAGAGAAATTTCGAAATATTTTTCAAAATCACTCTGCTGCAAAGTTTATAATTGATCCCTCTGACGGAAAGATAATAGAAGCAAACGTTTCGGCTTCAAAATTCTATGGTTGGCCGGTTGATGTTTTAGAGGGCATGTATATCTATCAAATAAATACAATGCATCCCGATCAAATTAAATTAGAAATGGCTCGTGCATTGGCATTGAATAATACACATTTCGATTTTATTCACAAAAAAGCAGACGGCACTCTTGTAAATGTAGAAGTATTCAGCAGCAGGGTTTTTATTGGGCATAAAGAGTATCTGCATACAATAGTGCATGATGTAACTGAAAAGAAAAAAACTGAGCAACAATTAAAATTATTAAGTCGTTCAGTAGAGCAGAGCCCTGTATCAATATTGATTACAAGCCAAATAGGTAAGATTGAATATGTAAACCCGATTTTTACGGCAGTTTCCGGTTACACATTTGAAGAAGTTTTAGGTAAAACCCCTAGAATTCTTAAATCGGGAGTTCAGGAAAATTCGTTTTATGAAGATATGTGGAAAACAATTCTTTCCGGGAAAGATTGGTCAGGTGAATTGGTAAATAAACGAAAAAATGGAGAATTATATTGGGAAAAGGCAGAAATATCGCCTATACTAAATGAAAAAGGAGAAATAACTCATTTTGTAGCAGTTAAAGAAGATATTACAGAGAAAAAGAGAATGATTCAGGATTTAATTATTGCAAAGGAAAAGGCTGAGGAGAGCGATAATCTAAAAACTGCATTTCTTCAAAATATGTCACATGAAATCAGAACACCAATGAATGGCATACTCGGATTTCTTGATTTGTTGAAGGATAAAAAAATTACAGAAGAGACCAGGGAGAGATATATTGAAATCGTAAATATGTCGGCCCAAAGATTATTGAGCTCAATTAACAACATACTTGAGATTTCTAAGATTCAATCCGGCCAGAATCAACCCATATTCTCCCAAGTGAACGTAGAAGAAATTTTAAAATATTACTATATATTTTTTAAACAAAAAGCAGATGAAAATTCGACCACTCTATTATGTAATCAGGGGGTTTCCGGTGTTAAAGCTATTTTAAAAACCGATAAATACAAATTTGAAAGTATAATTTCTAACCTCATAAACAATGCATTAAAATTTTCACAAAACAGATCGGTTGAGTTTGGAGACTATCTTGAAAATAATTCGTATATCTTTTATGTTAAAGATACAGGTATAGGAATACCTTCTGACAGAATTGGAGCAATATTTGACAGATTTGTTCAAGCAGATCTTAAAATTACACGTCCACATGAGGGAGTTGGGTTGGGACTTTCTATTGTAAAAGCATATGTAGAATCCTTGGGGGGAAAAATAAATGTTGAATCCGAAGTAGGGGCCGGAAGTACATTTATTGTAACTTTACCAATATTGTAATATTCTGAATCGACCGTTATATCTTGCTTTCAGATTAGTTAATTATTATATTTGCGTTCATGAGACCACCAATTAAATTAGTTATTGATCATCTTTATGAAAAAAGCGGGCTTGATTTTTCGGGCTACCATAGTAATTTAATTGAAGGCAGAATACTTAACAGATTGAATCTATTACGTTTAAATACTATTGAGTTATATCTTTCCTATCTGCAAGAGAACTCAGCCGAATTAGACATACTTTGTGATTCACTGACAGTTAACGTAAGTGAATTTTTTAGAAATCCTATTACTTATGACTATTTATCCGATGTATTATTGCCCTCTATTATTAGCAGAAAATCGGCTCAGGGTCAAAATTCAATCAGGATTTGGTCTGCAGGTTGTGCAACAGGGGAAGAGCCCTATTCCGTTGCAATTATTTTAGATACAATTCAAAAAAAAATTAATACTAAATTAAATATAAGTATTATAGCTACTGATATTGATAATAAGTCGCTTATAAAAGCAAAAGAGGGAGTTTACAGTGCATCATGCCTTAGAAATATCAGATATAAATATGTTGACGATTATTTCATTAAGGATAATAATCAATTCTATGTTAAAGAGGAGATAAAAAAAATGGTGTCGTTCTCTTTTTATGATTTATTGGATCAACATACTTATTCTCCGCCTGATAGTATGTTCGGTGAATTTGATATAATTCTTTGCCGTAATGTTTTAATATATTTTCAAGAAAATTTTCAAAATGTTATTTACGAAAAATTGGCAAAATCTCTGATTGTAAACGGATATCTTGTTTTAGGCGAGACTGAGTCAATGCCCGAGAAATTTTCCGGGACATTCAATGAATTACCATATTTTCTTAATATATACCACAAAGTAACACAATATAGGAGACCTGCAAATGTATAAAATTGCCAATGTAAAAATAAGAACACTAGTTGGATATGGATTTGGAGTTTTAATTTTATTTCTGATTATATTAGGAACAATTGCTTGGAGGCAAACATCCGATATTTGGAATCAGTTCCAGATGATACAGGAGCACCCCAATCTTGTGAGAAGGACTATCCTGGAATTTGAAAAAGATGTTTTGATAATTCACAGAGGTATGAAGGACCTCTCGTTAGCAAGCAGCAACGAAGAAATTGAAACGTCTCTTGAAATAATGAAAGTAGCAGAGAGAAGGGCTTATGAAAAAATTAAGATTATCAAAGAGAGATACCTTGGTAGTCCGGACGATGTAATAGATGTAGAAAATAATTTTATTAAATGGAATCTTATAAGAGAAGAGACCATCAGACTAAAAAAAGAGGGAAATGATGCCGAGGCTCAAATCAGAACAAAGGCTAATAATGTTGGAGGTACGCAAGCCTCACTTTTACTTGAAAAGACCGATAAAATATTAAAATTTGCCAACAATAAAGATGATTTTTTCAATTCTCAAGCGAAGGAGAGTTATTCAAAACTTAGAAATCAATTAATTATTACGATTTCTTTTTTATTAATTGTTTCAATTTTAATTTACAATATTATTATCAAGGCAATCAGGACTCCTTTAAAACTACTTACATCGGCTGTTAATAATTTTAAAGACGGTAAAACTAATGTTAAGTGTGAATATAAGTCCAAAAATGAATTTGGACAACTATCTGCCAACTTTAATACAATGAGTGAGATACTCAATAAAAAAGAGGTTATTCAAAATTATTCCAAACACTTGTCCGATGTTATGCTTAAAGAGGCAGAACCATCTGCTTTTTGCAGAGAGGTTTTGCTTACTCTTATAGGACATACCGATTCTCAAATTGGAGCCTTCTTCCTGATTGATAAAGTCAAAGATAAATTTGTTAAATTCCAATCTGTTGGTCTTAAAAATGATTCAAAATTGTATTATTCATTGTCTGATCTAGAGGGCGATATCGGATCAGTTTCGGCAGGTGGTAAGATTAGGCTTATTAATTCACAAAATGAATCATCATTTAATTTTGTAAACCTTTGCGGAGAAATTAAACCAAAAGCTATTATATCAATACCTCTGTATTCTTCTGAGGAAGTTATTGGTATTATTTCTTTAGCAAACGTTAATTCATACAGCGATTTATCGTTAGAGTTCCTGGAAACGGTATCTGCCACAATAGAAGCCAGGCTAACGGGTGTTATCTCTTACGAAAAAATTATTGAACAATCAAAAGAACTGGAATTTCAAAACAGTGAATTAGAAGCTCAAAAGTCTGAATTATCGGCTCAAACTCTTGAGTTGACAGAGATGAACACTGAACTCGAACAACAAAAGAGGCAATTAGATGAAGCAAATAGATTAAAGAGTGTATTTCTTTCAAATATGAGCCACGAGCTCAGAACTCCTCTTAATTCCGTAATTGCTTTATCGGACGTTTTATACCGCAGACTTGAAGGCAAATTGGCAGAGGAAGAGTACGAATATATAGATGTAATAGGGAGAAACGGTAAACACTTATTAATGTTAATTAATGATATTCTTGATTTGTCCCGAATAGAGGCTGGACGAGAAGAGATTAATTTAAGCAAATTCTCATTCTATAAACTTTCTGAGGAATTAATTACATTGATTAAACCTCAAGCTTCAGAGAAAAAAATAGCAATAGTAAATAGGGTACCAAAAGAGATCCCTGAGATTTCATCAGATTTTGGAAAATGCATGCATATTTTACAAAATTTAGTCGGTAACGCCGTAAAATTTACCGAAAAAGGAGAGGTCTCAGTATCTGCCAAAATTATCGAAAATGAATTACATGTAAATGTTACTGATACCGGAATTGGTATTAGTAAAGATAATCTCACTCATATATTTGAAGAGTTTAGACAAGCAGATGGAAGTACTTCCCGAAAGTATGGTGGAACAGGTTTAGGACTTGCTATAGCTAAAAAATATGCCGAAATTATATCCGGCCGAATTACTGTAGAAAGCACACCAGGAAGTGGTTCAACATTTACTTTGATCTTACCGTTAAGTTATTACAATGGAAATGTAGTAGAAAACTATACAGAGTATTTTAATAAACAACAACCTTCAAATAATAAGATTGAAGGGAGGGGAGAGAGCATTTTACTTGTTGATGACAGTGAGCCTGCTCTAATCCAAATGTCTGATATCCTTATTACGAACGGATATAAAGTGATTATAGCTAGAAATGGTAATCAGGCAATCGATCAGTTGAATAAATCAATTCCTGATGCAATTGTACTAGATTTGATGATGCCCGAAATGGACGGTTTTGAAGCCTTGAGAATTATAAGAAACGAAGAAAAAAGCTCTCATATACCAGTATTAATTCTTACAGCTAAACATCTTGAAAAAAGTGAACTCAGTTTCTTAAAAGGGAATAATATACACCAACTTATTCAAAAAGGTGATGTGAGCAGAGTTGAACTGCTCGAAGCAGTATTCAGTCTATTTAAATCAAAATCGAATATTGAAAGTCATCCAACTAAAAATGAAAATATTAATGTAAGCAGATTTATTCGTGCCGAAAGAGAAAAAATCAAAGTCCTGGTTGTCGAAGATAACGCCGATAACTTAAAGACAATGAAAGCAATACTTCATGATAAGTGTGATATTACTGAAGCCGATTCTGGCAGTAAAGCAATTTCATTGGCAAATAGTCTCATACCTGACCTTATTTTAATGGATCTAGCTCTGCCCGAAGTTAGTGGGTTCGACGCTTTAAAGGAGATGAGAAAGAATCCTAAACTGGACCATGTTCCGGTAGTTGCAGTTACAGCCAGTGTTTTAAAAGGAGATAAAGAACAAATTATCAGATTTGGATTTGACGGATATATTTCTAAACCTGTGGATCAGAATCTGCTCTGGAAAATGATTAACGATTTCAAAGAACAAAGTCAACCTTAAAACATGAATGGAAATAATCTGAAAGTACTTGTAATTGACGATAATAAAGATAACCTTATTACCGTTAAAGCTGTTATTTCCGACAATATACCCGGAGCAAGAGTTTTGTTGTCAAATGACAGCAGCAGCGGCGTAGAAATGGCTTTGAGTATGGATCCCGATGTAATTTTATTAGATATTGCAATGCCCGGGAAAGATGGATTTGAAGTTTGTTCTCAATTAAAGGAGAATGAATTTACAAGTTCTATTCCAGTCCTTTTTTTAACAGCAATCAAAAAAGACATAAACAGTCGAATTAAAGCTCTGGAGTTAGGAGCCGAAGGATTTCTTACTAAGCCGTTCGATGAGATGGAATTGACAGCTCAAATACGGGCAATGGCTAAGTTGAAAGCTGCAAACAGAATGATTAAGAACGAGAAAGAGCGATTAGAAATTCTTGTGGCAGAAAGAACCGAAAAATTGGAGAGGGAGCTGCGGGAGCGAGGCATAGCCGAAAATGAACTTTTAAAAGCTTCAGCAAATTGGAACAGAACTTTTCAGGCTATGCACGATAGTATCGCGCTTTTGAACACAAATCATAACATTATTCAATGTAATAAAGCCTTTGGAGAATTCGTAAATGAAGAGAGCGATAACTTAAAAGGGAAATACTGCTATTGTTGTGTTCACGGTACCGACAAGCCTGTACACAATTGTGTATATCAGAAGATGATGAAGAGCAGGAAGAGAGAGACTTCAGAAATGTCAATAAAAGGGAAAATCTGTGAAATCACAGTCGACCCTATTTTAGACGAAAAAGGAGAAGTTTCAGGGGCGGTACACATACTCTCCGATATTACTCAAAGAAAATATGAACAGAATGTAAATCACATTTTGTACGAAATTGCAATCAGTTCAATCACATCAAGAAATCTAGAAGAATTGTTGATTACAGTAAACGATAATTTGAAAAAAGTACTTGATACTACAAATTTCTTTGTTGCAATGTATAATCCGGAAAAACAGACTTTAAAGAAGGTCCTTTTTATGGATGAGAAAGACGATTTTGATGAATGGAGTATTAATGATACATTTTCCGGACTTGTTATTAAAAAAGGACGTACTATCTTGCTCTCCAATTCCGAAATAAGTGATTACGGTAAAAAATTCAATATTAAAACTATAGGTACACCTGCAGCATGTTGGCTGGGAGTTCCAATTATTGTAGAAAACAAAGCAATGGGAGTCATGGTGCTACAGAGTTATTCAAATGAAAAGGCTTACAGTAAAGCCGATGCTCGATTAGTTGAAATGATTGCCCATGAACTCTCAGTTGTTATCGAAAGAAGAACTCTAATCCAGAATCTGATTAATGCAAAAAACAAAGCCGAAGAGGGAGACCGTTTAAAGACCGCATTTTTGCAAAATATGTCTCATGAAATCAGGACACCGATGAATGGTATTATGGGTTTTATGGAGTTATTAAATGAACCAGGAGTTAACGAAGAGGAAAAGAGTAAATACATTTCAATTATGAAGATGAGTGGGCAACGACTACTCAATACTATAAACGATATAATTGAAATTTCGAAAATTGAATCCGGACAAGCACAAGTTCAGTTATCTGCCGTCAGTGTTGAAGAGTTAATGCAGTTTCACTTTGATTTTTTTAAAAAACAAGCCGAAGAAAAAGGAATCTATTTGAAAATCGGAGAGTGTATAAAAGGAAATAAAGCCTTAATTAAAACAGATAAACATATACTCTATTCAATATTGACAAATTTAGTTAATAATGCAGTAAAATTTACTCAGAAAGGCTATATTGAAATCGGAAACAGGCTTGAAAATAAATCATTGATTTTCTATGTTAAAGACTCAGGCATAGGAATACCCCAAGAAAGACAAAAAGCAATTTTTGAAAGATTTATTCAGGCAGATATGAATATTACAAGACCACATGAGGGTTCCGGTTTAGGGCTTGCGATAGTTGATGCATATATTCAGATGTTAGGAGGAAAAATTTGGCTTGAATCGGAAGTTGGAAAAGGAAGCATATTTTCTTTTTCTATTCCTTATGAGTCAGTAATAGATAATATTGATAAAGAAATGGAATTTAATATTAAATCAAATCTCAATAAAAAAGAGTTTACAATCCTGATCGCCGAGGATGATGATATTAGCTACGAATATCTTGAAATTCTTGTAGCATCGGATGGTATAAATATAATTCATACTATTGACGGTCAGGAGACAGTTAAAGCTGTAAAAGAAAATCCTGAAATATCACTAATATTGATGGATATTAAAATGCCTGTAATGAACGGATTGGAAGCTACGAGTGAAATCAGAAAATTCAATAAAACAGTTCCAATTATTGCCCAATCGGCATTTGCACTTGAAGGAGACAGAACAATAGCTATAGAAGCAGGATGTAATGATTTTCTCACAAAACCAATAAAAAAATCGGATCTTTTTAAAAAGATAGAATTCTTGGTAAGTTAATTCAACTATTTGGTATAAAGATTGTTAAATTTAGAAATATTAATATAATGGCTAGTAAAACAATTTTAATTGCAGAAGATGATGAAGTTATTTTCATGTATCTTCAAATCATTCTGACAAGTAATCATTTTAATATTCTTCATGCAAGAAACGGGCTTGAAGCGATTAATCTTTGGAAAGAAGAAAACGTTGATCTTATTCTTATGGATATTAAAATGCCTGTAATGAATGGATTGGATGCTATTAAGGAGATTCGTTCAACCGACAAAGAAATTCCAATTATTGTTCAGTCAGCATACACCTCTGATGAAAACAAAGAATCAGCTGCACTTTTGGGGAGTAATGATTTTATAACAAAACCAATCAACAAAGCAGAATTATTGGATAAAATTAGCTTCTATTTAAAATAATAAAAAAGGCAACTTTGTTGAGTTGCCTTTTTAAATTTTGAGCGACAGACGAGATTCGAACTCGCGACCC
>CAZOOH010000077.1:0-8544 GCA_964581375.1 uncultured Muribaculaceae bacterium | reverse complement strand
TCATAGGAGACAAAACGATGAACAGAGCAACCTTCATTATACCTGCTAAAAAGAGCGATTTACTTCCAAATACAAATAGTACCGGGCCGATCAGACCACCGATTAATGCATGAGATACACTTATTGGTAATCCAAAATGAGTACATACATATACCCAAATTACAGCACCAATTAGCGCAGATAGTATTAAATAAGGATTTACCACAGAAGGATCTACAATTCCTTTCCCCATAGTATTTGCAACATGCACCCCAAAAACTCCCACGGCTGCAAAATTCCAGAAGGCTGCCCAAACTACAGCAACATTTGGCGAAAGCAGATTTGTGGAAACTACCGTGGCAATTGAGTTTGCAGCATCATTCATTCCATTTAAGAAATCGAACAAAAGAGCTAACAGTACACCTATTATTACAATTGTTAACATATCAGTTGTTTAAGCAGATTTAACAATTAAAGATCTCACTGTATCGCTCACATCTTTTGCTCTGTCTGTAGTATCTTCAAGTGCCTGAACAATATTTTTGTGTTTTACCAGTTCAATTGCATCTTTTTCATTATGAAACAGATCGCTTACAAAACTTTCATAAAGATCGTCAACTTTGTGTTCAATCTCTTTAATTCTGGCACACTGTTTTAGGATATATGCACTATTTTTAGATAAAAACTCAAGTTGTTTAATTATGTCATGTAGAACCATTGCATCCTCTTTAATGAGTTCAACAATTGTAGAGTTTTGCTCATAAGTACTTTTAGGATGATACATAACTCTTTTACGTGAACAATCGTGAATAAAATCCAGAAAAGTGTCAATTCTTGAAGCCAAAACATGAATGTCATCTCTGTCAAAAGGAGTTACAAATGTTTTATTCAACTCATCATAAATTTTTGCAGTAATATGATCGCCCTTGGTCTCAAGAACGTGAATAGCTTTGTAATACTCTTGTTGATTGTCGTTATTTTCGTCTTTGAACTGAGTAACGAGTATATCTGCAGCATTGCATATATTCTCTAATTGAGAAATAAAGAGAGGATAAAATTTCTTCTCTTTAACTACAAAAAACTGTAAAAATCTGTCTATTTTCATAACTATTAAATTTTGAGCAAAAGTACTTCTTTGACTTAGATTTAATAATTTAACAGGGGGCTGTTGCGAATAAATTAACGAGATTTTAACAAGTTAAGCTAATTAATTGTTAAGCAATGAATAGCTTCTTCTCACAAATTTACTTAAGTTCTCTCCTTTCAATAAGTTATTCGACAGAAGAGCCAAATCACACAACTGATTTACAATCTTGTTAGATGCTGCAAAATTCTTCAATTGTTCGTTTAGTCTCTTTTCAATTGACTCAATCTCCTTCTCGAGCTCAGATATTGCATCCTTATCGTTGACCGGAATTTCATCGTATTTCATTTTCGAAGTTTTCTCTTTTATTGATGCAAGTTCACTCTTGGGCTTTTCAAGTTCCTTCTCAATTTCTTCGATAATAGTACCGATTTCGCTATCTTTTTGAGTAATTATACTCTTGATGATTTCGTTAGAAGAATTGAGTGTTACGGTATAAGATTCAGGTAGTTGCCCATAAAAATTCATTCCACCGTTAAGTGCCGACATCTCCCTGTAACGACGCATAAATTCAGATTGAGTTATAAGAATGGGAGAGTCATTTTCATCTAACTTTTCAACTACAACATGGAAATCTGCATTTGACGGAAGTGTAGATTTGAATATTTCTGACAATACCTTAACTTCAGATTCAGGTAAATCACTCTTTTGAATATCCTCTTTTTTAATGAGTTTATCTATATGGTCGGCATCAACTCTGGTAAATGAACAATCTTTAAATTTTGATTCCAATAAATTTACAAAATGAGAATCAAGTTGACTGTCAAACAGAAGCACATCATAACCCCTGTTTTTTGCCGATTCAATAAATGAAAACTGCTCATCGACATTAGTAGCATAGAGATAAACCAACTTTTTATCTTTATCGGTTTGATTTGTTTCGATAGCCGTTTTATATTCAGAGTAACTGAAATATTTATTGTCTGTATTTTTTAACAATGAAAATTTTTCGGCCCTCTCATAAAACTTCTCATCTGTCAACATCCCGTATTCAATGAATAGTTTAAGATTATCCCATTTATCTTCAAGATTCTTACGCTCGTTCTTGAAAATCTCTTCAAGCCTGTCAGCTACCTTTTTTGTGATGTGTGCAGATATCTTTTTAACATTAGCATCTGATTGTAAATAACTTCTTGATACATTCAAAGGAATATCCGGAGAATCAATTACCCCATGCAAAAGAGTAAGAAAATCAGGAACAATATTCTCAACTGAATCAGTGACAAATACCTGATTACAGTATAATTGAATTTTATTTCTTGACATTTCCAGTTTTTCCTTAATTTTTGGGAAATATAAGATTCCGGTCAGGTTGAAAGGATAGTCGACATTCAAATGAATATGGAAAAGGGGTTCATCTTGCATAGGATAGAGCTCCCTGTAAAAATTCAAATAATCTTCCTCTTTTAAATCTGCCGGCTTCTTAGTCCAAAGCGGAGCTGTATTATTTACAATTTTATCTTTTTCAGTTTCAATCTCTTTACCATCTTTCCACTCTTTCTCCTTACCATAAGCGATTTCTACAGGAAGATATTTACAATATTTGTTAAGCAGATAATTGATTTTCGACTCCTCTGCAAATTCTTCAGATTCACTGTCAAGATAAAGAGTAACTGTCGTACCTCTCTCTTTGCGTTTTCCTTTAGTAATAACATATTGAGGGTCACCTTCACAGCTCCATTTTACTGGTTGAGCGCCCTCTTTCCACGAGAGTGTGTCAATCTCAACTTTTTTTGAAACCATAAATGAAGAGTAAAATCCTAAGCCAAAGTGACCAATAATATTATTCAACTGATCTTTGTATTTATCAAGAAACTCTCCTGCGCTGGAAAAGGCTATCTGATTGATGTATTTTTGAACCTCCTCTTCTGTCATACCAATCCCGCTGTCAGAAACGGAGATTGTTTTGGCAGATTTATCTACAGATATCCTGATAGTCGTGTCACCGGTTTCTCCTTTAAACTCACTGCTTATTGCTAAAGCTTTGAGTTTTTGGGTTGCATCAGTAGCGTTAGATATCAACTCTCTCAAAAAGATTTCGTGATCTGAATAGAGAAATTTCTTAATAATAGGAAAAATGTTCTCAGTAGTAACTCCAATTGTACCTTTTTGCATATTTTTTTAGTTTTATAATATTCTGAAACCAAAAAAGTCAAAAGCTGTACCAAAAGGATAAGTTAAATAGTTTTATGACAAATTGGCATTTTATTATCAGTTTTCTATAAACTGTAATATCATATTCATAATAGCATTAATCTGCGATTGCTCTTTTAACGACTCAATCGGGAAGCCCAGAGAGACACATTTATAATCTGTTCCTTTATACGCAACACCGGCAGATACATTACTATCTGAATATCTGAATATTGTCCAAGCATTATCACCGGCAGGTTCTATTCCGTCCGGAGCTTCTACGTTATATTTAATTCCGTTTGGTAACCTGTAAAATGAGAATTTACCTGAGAACTTGTAAGGACTTTGTGCGAATTTTATTTCACCGGTATTTGAAGCATTATTAGTACGTAGCTGATATTTGAGAATCTTTGTTGTAAACTCCTCTCCCTTAGTGTCTTTTGCAAAACTCTCCCATATGTCAGTTCCAATATTGGCTCCTGAAAGAATTAAGTTACCACCTCTCTTTAAATAGTCTGTGATTTTTGTTTGCATTTCGTTAGTAAACACAGCATATCTTACCGGAATTACTCCTCTCCCTACAACTGTTTTAAGTTGTTTTCCCATAATAATATCCACAATCTTAAATTGAGATGCATCAACTAGTCCTTTTTCAAATGCCTCTCTGCTGCAAGATACATAACTATATCCTGCATCTGCACAAGCCCTTCCGTGAATATAAGGAAAATCAAATGTGTTACCCATAATGACTTTGTCTGAATAATCATTATAAGAAGAACCAAATCCCGGTGCATCATCGTCAGACCATGGCACATGTCTTCTAAAATCGTATTGATAGCCTATAAAAGAGATATCTTTAATATATGGAACTCCTTCATCTACAGAGTTTTTAAATCCTGCTAAAGAGGTGTCTCTAGTCGTAAACGTGGCTGGTGCCGATACCTTTGTAAAACCGTTAACAATTAAAATTTTGCTTTTTCCCGAAGCTGAATTATAAACCGATAAAATTTCAGAAGGGAAACTTTCACCACCTTTATTCAGAGCAGTCACTTTAAAACTGTATTGTTTTCCGTAATCAATATGAATATCAAAATGGTTGTCGGATACTAACGTGCCATTATCAAATCCAGCAGAATCTATTCTGGTGTATACAATATATTTTTCTGAAATTGCAGAAGGTTCTAAAGAATCAATTGTTGCACTCCATTGTAAATGAGCCATATTATCGTTAATATCGGCTATAAATGTATTAACAGGTAGTGGCTGAACAACGTACTCTTTATTGTTCATCTTCGACAAATACTTCAACATACCTTTGTAAATAGCCCTGCTTACTGTAAACCTGAAATTCGGGTCAAGACCGTATCTCATATCTGCCAGATTCTGATGAGACAATAGCTCTAAAAGCATTGCAGGTACCTTAGGTGCTCTTGATTCTGCATAAACTCTGTCCCAAATACCTCTTCTCTGCCAAATAGGTTCATACTGTTTTCTAACATCTTCAACTATTTGAGTTTGAATAGCTTCTGTTAAATATCGGCTGTTTAATCTTGGTTCTCCTGTTGGGAAATCGTAAACACCATTTGAATTCCTAGTATAAATACCTAATGTCCCAATAATTGAATCATTCAAAGTTGTACCGGCATCTGTATGGAATGCCATCGATAAATCGAGTGGAATTCCATATCCCGGTTCATTTGGGTTCACATAGGATCCACCACTTAGAACATTTACCCATCTGCCTCTTGACATATAATCATCATTATAGTCATTAGCATTTTTATTTGGAGAATATATTGTGTCCGAGAAACCTGCCCATTGAAGCCAATATCTTGCACCCTCCGTAAATCTGGGGAATCCGCTTATAATCGGTTCAGTATCAAATGGTATCTTGATTTTTTGAATTGGTTCGTTTGATGAGCTCTTTCTGTTTTGTTCAATTCCTTCGTCAGATGGTTTTCTGGCAATATTACCCATACCTCCACCAAATTTAACTGCATCTGCCGTAACAACTTCATTCTTTTTTGTCGAAAAATTATTTAGTGCCACATATTGGTTTGTGTTGTTACCCTTATTAAATCTAAATGTACCTAAGTATATCCATGTGCCACCTCCTGAGCGTTGATTTATATTAAATTTAGTTTTTCCGCCGGCATGAGCGATTTCATACTGGGCCGATTGAGTGCTGTTAGGAAATGATTTATATGAAACATAAACTGCGTAATCTCCTGTTTCATTAATGTTTGGATACCAGTAAGCAAAACTTAAATTCTCTTTTTTAGTAGAACTTGCAACAAGAGCTGTACCTGCTTCAAATGGGTTATCGCCAGTTAGATACACCTCCTTTGTTTTAGCAAATCCCAATCCAAGCGCAGTTGCCCATTGGTTTTCGCCGTCTGTGGTTTTAAATCCTGATTCAGGTTTATCATTATCTACAATAATCTCATTAATTTGCACATCACGCTCTCTCGGCAAAAAAACATTTGCACCAGCATTCTCTAACATAGGAACTAGAAATGGAAGAACATATGATTGAGTATACAAATCTTCAACAGTTTGAAAAATCCTTGCTCTTTGCCACTCCCAGCGGAATAACTTTTGTTCATAGTAAAGCCCGTGGCTTTGCCAAAGAGCTATATTCCTGTTTTGAAGACCCGATTCCGGATGATTCTGTGAGGATGTATTTGTTTTAAATACAAATGGTTCGATTTTTTTAGATTTTTTCTTTGCCGATTTTTTAGTGTCTGTAACACTTTTGTTAAAAGGTATTACTAAATCTTCGATTTTTACACCTGAAGAGTAGGCAATTATTTTTTTCTCTTTATAACTGACATCTGTTATGCCTTTTATTATATTGTATATATTATTTACATCGTTTTCACTCAATGAGTATTCAGAAAGTTGAGGCGAAAAGGTTATTGAAAGATTTTTTTTGTCGGTACTTACCGATTGAATAGAAATTTTGCCTACAACGAAAGCCCTTGAAGCAAATAACTTTTGAATAGAATCGGCAATCGGTTTAAAATCGCCAGTTGAAAGATTCTGACTATAAGTTGAAATACTTAATAATAACGATAAAGTAATGGTAAATGGGATTATTATCTTTTTCATTTTGCATTGAATAATGTTATGACAAAACTAATTAAAAAACATGAAAACCTCTGTCATAATTGAATAAATAGAATAACTTTGTTATGTAAATCATTTATAATTATGAAATATAAGTTATTACTATTATCAATCACAATTTTTCTATTTTCAAACGAAATTTTTTCTCAGAATAATTCTGCCGCGAAAGTAGATAATCGAGGTTACTCTGTTAAAGTAGGAGATAATGCTCCCGATTTTGAAATTGAAATGTTGAACGGTAAAAAATTCAAACTCTCTTCTCTTAGAGGAAAAGTTGTAATGTTGCAGTTTACCGCAAGTTGGTGCAGCGTTTGTCGGAAGGAGATGCCTTTTATTGAAAAAGATATTTGGCAAAAATATCAAAACCACAAAGACTTCGCTTTATATGGAATTGATTTTAAAGAATCTGCAGATGTTACTTCCGGATTTGTAAAAACAATGTTAATAACTTATCCGTTAACTCTTGATGTTACAGGCGAAAAGTTTGCTCTTTATACCGAACCTGATGCAGGAGTTACCAGAAATGTAATAGTTGATCGTAATGGCAAAATAATAATGCTTACACGACTTTACGAACCGGAGGAGTTTAAAGCAATGGTTAATCTGATTGATAAAGAATTAAATAAATAGAATATGGTTTCAAAATTAAATGTGGCAAATCTGCCCACAAAAATTCAGAAACTTGAAAGACTATCTGCCGAGTTAAATAAGAATATCTGGATAAAACGTGATGATCAAACAGGGTCAGAATTTTCAGGAAACAAAATCAGAAAACTGGAATACGCTCTTAGCGAGGCTATAAATTTTGGATGTGATACCATAATCACTTGTGGTGGTATTCAATCAAATCATTGTAGGGCAACGGCAGTTGCTTCAGTCATGTTGGGATTGAAACCTGTACTACTTCTCAGAGTTTCGGAGACTCCTTCAATTGAGGGCAACTATTTTATTGACAAACTTTTGGGTGCAGATGTTCGCTTTTGTACTCCGGATGAATACAGAAACTCAAGAGGAGAGATTATGAACTCAATTGCCAAAGAGTATGAGAAAGATGGACATAAGGCTTATGTAATACCTGAGGGAGCTTCATATGGTCTTGGCTGTATGGGATATTACAACTGTATGGAAGAGATTGTAGAGCAAGAGAAAGAGATGGGAGTTAAATTTGATACGGTAGTGGTTGCAACAGGTTCGGGAGGAACTTATGCCGGTCTCCATTTGGCAAATAAAATTAACGGCTACGACAAAGAAGTTATTGGATTTGCCGTATGCGATAACAATGAATATTTTACCGATGTTGTTTGCTCAATTGGAAAAGATGCAATTCCTTTTATTGGAAAACCATATGTAATTAAAAAAGAAGAAATTCACTTCAACGATAAATATGTTGGAATAGGATATGCCCTAAGTACACAAGAGGAGCTATCTTTTATAAATAAAATTGCAAAAATGGAAGCCCTCATATTAGATCCTGTTTATACCGGAAAAGCAATGAAAGGACTTTATGAAGAGATAAAATCAGGTAACCTTCAAGATTCTGAAAATATATTATTTATTCATACAGGAGGGCTTTTTGGACTATTTCCAAAGCAAAAAGATTTTATTTTTTAAAAAAATATTAATTCAGATGTAACTTTTTTAAACTTGAGTTGTCAAAGATTTGAAAAAAAGTAAGTCTGGTTTAGTATTTATGGTTAAAAAAGAGGTTGTCGTTTTACGGCAACCTCTTGTATTTTCTACTAATCAGATATTTAGATGATTGTTATTTCATATAGCCATATCTAGGATCGGTCATTGAAATGAAGGTCTCTTTTATAGTTCTTGGACTAACCCATCTGATTAAATTGAATTCTCCGCCTGCTTTATCATTTGTTCCTGAACCTCTTGCCCCGCCAAAAGGTTGCATTCCTACAACAGCTCCTGTAGGCTTGTCATTTATGTAGAAATTTCCTGCAGCATATCTCAATTTGTTGCAAATTCTTCCTACAGCAATTCTGTCCTTTCCGAATACCGCTCCCGTTAATCCATAAGGAGATGTCGTATCGCACAATTCAATAGTTTCATCTAATTTTTCGTCTTCATAAACATAGACAGTAAGTACAGGGCCGAATATCTCCTCTTCCATAGATTTAAATCTTGGATTAGTAGTCAGAATAAGA
>CAZOOH010000076.1:0-8600 GCA_964581375.1 uncultured Muribaculaceae bacterium | reverse complement strand
AGTTTTAACTGAATCCAATCAAAATCTTTTTTAAATCCCATCGAATTCATATAATCATTATAGTATGGATAATTATACAGACAGTTCACCGGGGGAGTATTTTCATAGCCCTCTACAAGCATTCCTTGTCTGTTCCATGTATTAAAACCCAGCGGTCCTTGAACTTCATCCATTCCGGCCGATTTACCCCAGTCAGTTACAGCTTGCATAAGTTGCTGAGCAACTGCTTCATTTTCAACAAAATCGAACCATCCGAATCGAACTCTGCGAGTTTTATGAATTTCATTTGATTTCGGATTTATGATCCCCGCGATACGCCCAATAACTTCGCCATTGGCCGAATAGGCAAGCCACATCTTAATTTTACAGTATTCAAGGCTTGGGCTTTTTGTAAGCAGGCCCTTCTCCTGTGAGTCTAATTGTGGAACATATTGTTTTGAATCTTTATATAGCTTATGAGGAAATTTTATAAATTTCATAAGCTCGGATTTACCGGTCACCTCTTTTACGGAGATTTGCATTTTAGAAGAGTTAGTTCGTTAGTTGCACAAAGATAAAAATTATTTAGTGCCCAACATCACCTCGATTGCAACTTGTGCGCATGCGCAACCAAATACTGCCGGCACGTAAGAAATTGTGCCTACAATAGATTTTTTGTTACGCTCCTCGACAGCTACAATAGCCTCAGTATCGGGCAATTCCTCAGAAAAGATAACTTTAAACCCTTTACTGACACCGCATTTTCGAAGTCTTTTTCTTAACACATAGGCTAACGGACAGTTGTAAGATTTTGAGATATCTTTAATCTTTATCATAGTAACATCGTATTTTGCGCCTGCCCCCATAGAGCTCACCAGAGGAATTTTATGTTTTACAGCATATAGAATAAGCCCTATTTTGGGCGAAAGCGTATCAATCGCATCGATAATAAAATCTGGTTTATATGCACCAAGAATTTCTTCGACATTTGTTTCATCAATAAAAGTGTCAACTTTAGAAATCTTTAGTAACGGATTAATATCGAGTAATCTTGCCTCCATCAGTTCGGTTTTCTTCTTTCCCACTGTCGAATGCAGAGCAAGTATCTGCCTGTTAAGATTTGTATATGAAATTACATCTGAATCAATAATAATAATTTCGCCAAATCCCGCCCTGACACACATTTCGGCAGCATAAGCCCCTACTCCTCCCAAGCCGGCAACCATCACTGCAGAACCCGACAATTTATTCAGATTCTCTTTACCCATCAATAACTCTGTTCTCGCTAACCAATTTTCCATATCAACCTACAACCTTTTTTGCTTCATTCCAATATTTATCCATCTCTTCAAGAGTTGCAGATGTTATATGCCTGCCACTCTCCACAATTTTTTTCTCCATATAATTAAATCTTGAAATAAACTTCAAATTTGTCTTTTCAAGAGCAGTATCTGGATTAATATCATAAAGCCTGGAAGCATTTACAAGAGAGAAAATTACGTCGCCGAATTCTTTTTCCGCTTTTTCGCTGTTTCCCGAACGTTTAAGCTCCTCTTCGAACTCTTGAATCTCCTCTTTGACCTTATCCCAAACCTGAGATTTATCGTTCCAATCAAAACCCACAGCTCTTGCCTTATCCTGAATCCTGTATGACTTTACCAACGAAGGCAGCGATGCCGGTACACCGGAAAGAACCGTTTTATTACCCTCTTTCTCTTTAGTTTTTAGTTTTTCCCAATTTTCGATAACATCTTTAGCATCATTTACCTGATGTTCTCCAAACACATGTGGATGTCTGTAAACCAGCTTATCGCAGATTCTGTTCATAACATCGGAAATATCAAAGAGTCCGGACTCCTGACCAATCTTTGCATAAAAAACAATATGGAGCAGAATATCGCCTAACTCTTTTGAAACATTCAAATTGTCTCCGGCAAGAATGGCGTCGCTCAATTCATAAGTCTCTTCAATTGTAAGCGGTCTGAGCGATTCATTTGTCTGCTCTCTGTCCCATGGACACTTTGCTCTCAGCTCATCCATTATATCAAGTAAACGCACGAATGCGTTAATCTCCTTCTCTCTTTTCATTTATAAATTTTATTCTTATTTCGGTTGTAGTATCAACATTTTCGAGTGTAGAAAGGTTACCGGCACAAACAGAAACCTCAAGCAAATTAAGTGAATTAAATAACACAACAAGCTTTCCGGCACTTTCATCGGAGTAATTCAACGAAATTTTGTCTGTTTTAAGATATGGGCCCTGAATAAACACAGTGAAGCGGCGTCCTCTGCCAATTCTTTCAAAAAGCTGCTTTTCAATATTTGAAACAGCATTTCCATAGGAGTCAATATAGACTACTCTTCCGATAATTATATTTTCATCATAAACCGTCCTTCTCACCGATTCGACAATAATATCTGCGGGAAGAGTTTGCTTTTCAAAACTGTTATCGGTTATTATTTTGACCCCCTTAGCAAAAAGATCGAGAGCTTTAAAGGTAGATACTTCAAAATTATCTAAGATTTCAAAAGCAATTGCAGGGGGATTTTCAAATATATGAGAAAACCTTCCGTCATTTAAACCAATAAAGTAGTGACCTTCGTTAAATATAATTGCCATTTTAAAATTGTCGTATGGCTCACTGTAAACTGCAAGCAGATGTATAGTAGAAAGCGGGAAAGATTTGAAGCAATTTCTTATGACAAATGCTTCATTTTGTACATCGTGAGACGATATGGAATTTGATATTTCTTGTATATTTACACCAGGCAAAGCAGTTAATAATCTGCCCTTTAGCTGCCCAATATAGTAGTCCCCTTTTCCCCAGTCACTTGTAATTGTTACAATCGCCATTAAATGCAAATATATTGTTGCAAAGATAGAAATATTACATAAATTTGCGGCCTGTTTTAACTGTACATAATATCAACTTATATAAACTTTTACAATTCATTTATGTACCCCACAATTAAATTCGTATCTGCCGAAGAGGCAGTCAAAGTTGTTAAGTCCGGCGATCATATCCATTTGAGCAGCGTTGCAGCAGCGCCGGGTATTCTAATCGATGCATTATGCAAAAGAGGCGATAACAAAGAGTTCAAAGACGTTAGAATTCATCACCTTCATACCGAAGGAGCTGCCCCTTATACCGAAGCAAAATATGAAGGAGTGTTCTTTCACCAGGCATTTTTCGTTGGTGGTAATGTAAGAAAAAGTGTTCAAGCAGGTTACGCCGATTATATTCCGATTTTTTTGAGTGAAACGCAAAAACTTTACAGAAGCGGAGTATTACCTTGTAACGTTGCAATGATTCAGGTTTCTCCTCCCGACAAACACGGATACGTTTCATTGGGAACTTCAGTAGACGCAACCCTTGCAGCTATTGAGACTGCTCAAACCGTAATTGCAGTTATCAATAAAAACGTTCCTCGTTCATTTGGTGATGCAATGATTCCAATAAGCATGATTGACATTTTTGTTGAACACCATTCACCACTTGAACCTGCACATTTTACTGCACCGGATGAAATTGAACTTGCAATTGGTAAACATTGTGCCGAACTTATTGAAGACGGTGCAACTTTACAAATGGGAATCGGAGCAATTCCAAACGCAGTACTTGCACAATTGGGCAACCATAAAAACCTCGGTATCCACACAGAGATGTTTGCAGATGGCGTTCTGCCTTTAGTAGAGAAAGGTATTATCAATGGAGCGATGAAAGGTATCGATAAAGGAAAAATGGTTTCTACATTCCTTATGGGTTCACAAAAAGTATACGACTTCATAGATGACAACCCACAAGTACTTATGCAAGATGTAGCATATACTAACGATCCTTTTATTATTGCGAAAAACCCCAGAGTAACCGCAATTAACTCTGCACTTCAAGTAGATATTACAGGTCAGGTTTGCGCAGATTCTCTCGGAACAAAATTTTTCTCGGGAGTAGGCGGACAAGTTGACTTTATTTACGGAGCATCACTTTCACAAGGAGGAAAAGCAATTATAGCAATGCCTTCAATTACAAATAAAGGTGTGAGTAAAATTGCTCCTGTATTGAATCCCGGAGCAGGTGTCGTTACTACAAGAAACCACATTCATTGGTTTGTGACAGAGTTCGGAGCTGTTAACCTTTACGGCAAATCTCTTCAGGAGAGAGCCAAATTGGTCATGTCAATTGCACATCCTGATGCGAAAGAGGAACTCGACAGAGCAGCTTTCGAAAGATTCGGCCCTCACTTCCACTTTATCGGATAATTAAAACTTTATCGGATAATTACCCTTAGTAAAAAATAATGCCGATCACATTAAAAGGCTGACCAAAAAATCCGGTCAGCCTTTATTATTTGACAAAACAAAAAGAGCCGGCTAAAGTTATACTCATAGCCGGCTCCAATTTTTGTGTGACAATTTTATTTAATCATATATTCCATTACTCTTTCTCAACCTTGATATAGAAAAACAGCGGCTGATAAATTCCAAAAGCTTTGCTCTCTGAACCGTAACCCAGTGAAGGAGAGAAGAATGTTATACCTTCACCCCCGTGAGACATTCTCCACAAAGAAATCTCAAAACCTTTAACAACACTGTCGTCAGATGTTGAAGTAGTATCGGCCAGTGTATGCTCAAGAGCAGTATATGTTTTGCTGGAGCTGTAAATTCCGTATTTTCTTGCAGTATCTTCAATGTTTGTATCAAAGACATAACCGTCAAGAAGTTTTCCTACATACCATATGCTGACAGCATCGCCAACTTTAAGAGTGTCCTCGCCCGATTTGAGTTTTTTAAAGTAGTAATCGGTCGAAGTTGTATCCATTCCAACACCCCAATGTCTGCTGTTAAAGGCCGATAAAGTATCTGCCAAATATATTTTAAGATCTTTAATAACATTCAGAACCTCAATCTCATAAATTGTAGTTGTGACATGCTCCTTATTACTCCCGTCATAACCGAATTTTGACATCCATGAAGGCACTATGACCTTTATTTTACCGCCTACCCTCATTGTCATAAGAGCTTCCTCTACGCCTTCTATAATGGTATTGTAACCTGTTTCCCAAAGTACAGGACCATAATATGTAGATTTTGCATAAGTTCCCAACTGTTTTGCAATATCTTCTCTGGTAGTGGTATTGTAATTGTTTTTTAAATCAGTAACAGAGTAACGGACATACACGCCACATTCATTTTCCACTCCCATACCGTCACCGACTTTTTCTCTAATAATATAAATACCCGAAGCAGTCGGGTGAATTGAGTCTTTATGCACAACTGTTATATAGGCATCGAGTACTCTTTTCTCGATATCTTCATCACTTTCAATTACCTCTTTCGCACATGAAGAGAGCGCAAGAAATCCTAATGCAGTCAAAGTCAAATAATTGTAGATTCTATTCATTAAATCAGATTTTTCGGTTACAAATGTAGAAAAAATATTAGCAAAACTTATGCCTATTAATCGCCACTATTGCAGGCGTCAATAAATAATTTCAGTTTATCTTCAAAAAATCTGCCAACTTCTTCAACAGGCATATATAAACGACCACCGGCAGCTCTTTCATGACCGGCTCCGTTAAAATATGCACGAGATAACTTATTAACAGAAAAATCATTGACCGATCTTAATGATACTCTCACATATTCGTTGGTTTCGATAAAAAGGGCAGATATATTTATATTATTTATATTTAAAGGCATATTTACAAATCCCTCACTGTCGCCTTCGATAAATTTATAAAATTCCAACTCTTGCTTTGTAAGTACAATATAAGCAGCCTCGAGCTCCGGCAGAACTCTCATTTTGTTGAGCAAAGCGTGACCCAAAAGTCGCATTCTCTCTTCCGAAAAGACGCCAAAAACTTTGTGTTGCATCTTCTCTTTATCGACACCCTTTTCTATAAGACGAGCAGCTACAATAAAAGTATCCGGTCTTACAGAATTTGCGAAATTGTTGGTATCTGTCATCAAACCTGCATATAGAGAATCTGCTACATTCTTATCGAAATAATCAGAATATTCAGGATGAATAGCCAGAGATTCGTCTAAAAGCCAATAAAAACATTCACAAGTAGAGGATACAACTGTATTTGAAAAAACAAGATTAAAAGAATCATTTTCCGGTTCAGGATGGTGATCAATCAGAATTTTAAAAGCAGAAGATTCAGAAATGTATTTCTCGAGATTATCGATACGTTTCAACTGATTAAAATCCATACAAATGATTAAATCGGTATTTCTTAAAATTTCGGGCAAATGTTCTCCGTCTTTGTCAAAAGTTTTAATAAATGAGCCTGGGTCTAAAAATGAGAGATAATCGGGGTACTTGTTTGGAGTCCAGATTGTATGTTTTTTATCGAGATTCGTTAGGAATCGTCCCATTGCGGTGACAGAACCTATGGCATCACCATCGGGATTGGTATGTGTTACAATTAGGATGTCATGAGCTTTTTCAATTCTTTTACAGAACATTGCCACATCATCTTTTCTAAAAAATTGTTCCATAGGTGTATATTTGATACAAAAATATAAAATATATTGTGGGGTCTAAATTTTTATTTTACTTTTGTAGGAATAATTTAGAAAATTATAAATCTCATAATAACAAATGAAAAAAATTGTAACTTACGTTGTTTTGCCTATAATTATCATCGTTTTAGGCTATCTAATCTATGCCAGCATTCAGGAGCCGGTACAATTTGAGAAACAAAGAAAATTCAGAGAAGGTGTATGTATAGAAAGACTGAAAGACATTCGTACTCTTCAGGTTGCCTTTAAATCGAAACACGGGAAATTTACCTCAAACATGGATTCTCTTATTGACTTTTACAGAAATGGTTCAATAACTGTAGTCAAACAAGTTGGTTCAATGGACGACTCTGTTGCCGTTGCTCAAAAAAGAGTATATCGCGACAGTATCAAAATTGCCGTTAAAGACACTTTACTTAAGAGAGAAAATTTCGTTATCGATTCAATAGCATACATTCCGTTCAGCGGTGGTAAAAAAATGGATATGTCGGCTATAGTTAAGAAAGTATCCGGAGTTGATGTACCTCTTTTCGAAGCATCTGCACTTTATGATAATCTATTACTCGGGCTTAAAAGACAACTTATTGTTAATCTAAATGCCGATAGGGATGCTATGAATAAATTTGCCGGATTAAAAGTTGGTAGCATAGAGTCTCCTAACAACAATGCCGGTAACTGGGAATAAATATGCCTATTATTGTCGATAATAACATTAGTTTAGAGAAGACAAAAGATTACAGATTATCCATTCAAAGTAATTTGAATGGATTTTCTTTTTCGATTTTGGATCCTGCCGGTATGAAGTGTTTATACCTGAGGAAATCAGATTTTTCTATTGCGACAGATGGTCTTTCTGAGTATTTAAAGAAGTGTTCCAAAATGGTGGAATCTATTCCAATTTTGGCAAGGGAATACAATAACGTAACTGTTATAACTGAAACAGAGAAATATACATTAATCCCTATTTCACAATTTAAAGAGAGAGATATACTTAAGCAACTCTCAGAATTTTATGTTATTGAAGACGATGAAGAGGTCTCTTTCAAAATAGTCGAAGAGCTCGAACTTGTAATTATTTTTGCAGCAAACAGTACATTATTAAATATAATAAGAAGAGTACAATCGGGGTTTGAATCTATTCCTTCAATTTACCTTGTTTTAAAAACTATGTTAAGAAGGAAAGATCACAATAAATTATATTTAAATTATATTAAAGGAAGAGTAGATATTACAGTTTTCATTGGATCACAATTGATGCTATGCAATTCTTTCCCGGCCGAAGAATTTACATCGGCACTTTACTTTGCTTTCTTAGCTCTTAAACAATCGTTTATAAATCCCGAAAACACTACTGTATTTATTCACGGCGATATTTTCATCCCTGAGATTCAATTATTAAGTAAATATTTTCCAATGGTAAAATATTTCAGAAGCCGTAAAATACCGCTTGGCAGCAGCAGTCTTGAAATGAAATACTCATTTCTTACAATATTATGAGAATTATTGGCGGAGAATTAAGGGGAAAATCAATATTTCCTCCCGAAAACTTCAAGGCACGACCCACAACCGATTTCGCCAAAGAGGGGCTGTTCAATATTTTGCAAAACGAATATAATTTCGAAGATATATCTGTCCTCGACTTATTTTCAGGAACGGGAAGTATCTCTTACGAATTTGCATCAAGAGGATGCAAAAACATTACTGCTGTCGAAATGAATCCTTTACATTTCAAATTCATAAAAGAGAATTCAAAAGCATTAAAAATTGAAGGAATTCAGGTATTAAGATTAAACACATTTGATTTTATTCAAATTTGCAAAATCAAATTTGATATAATCTTTGCCGATCCTCCTTATAATATAGAAGGTCTCTCTGAACTTCCGAAAAAGATTTTGGAAAAAGATATTTTAAATCCTTCGGGATGCTTAATTTTAGAGCATCCTGCTTCTTTTAGCTTCACAAAAGAGGAGAGATTTTTCAAAGAGAAAAAATATGGCAATGTTCACTTCTCTTTTTTCAAATAAATTTTGCCAGATTCAAAAACATCGCTATATTTGCAATCCCAAAAGGGAACTGGTGTGGTAGTTCAGCT
>CAZOOH010000075.1:0-8620 GCA_964581375.1 uncultured Muribaculaceae bacterium | reverse complement strand
GATGCTTGTCCAATGTCTGTCAAAAAGAAAAACTTAAAAAACACTACTGTATATTTTATAAGATTTCTGAGAAGATTTAACGGAAAAGAGATAATATCTGCCGAAAAGTGTCTTATGTGCGGTAAATGTGTCGAACTATGTCCAGTAGGAATTGATTCTTGCCGTTTAAAGAGGTTAAGAAGAGAAGAGAATTTTAAAAATCGTACTATTCAGGACTTTACATATCTTCCTTCCAATTTTGAAAAGATAGATCAAAAAATTGATGTTATTTATTACAGTGGATGTATGACTTCACTTACTCCTGTTATTTCTAAATCAATGTGTTCGATACTTGAAAAAGCAAATATTTCATTTAAACATATGGATAAAGATGAAAATATTTGTTGTGGAAGACCTCTTCTGCTTGCAGGTAAATCTACCGAAGCAAAAATGCTGATTAGTAAGAACAGTGAATTAATTCATAAGTATGATGCGAAGATTTTACTTGTAACTTGTCCTATTTGCTTCAAAGTCTTTAATGAAGAGTATCAACTAAAAGGAATTAAGATTATGCACCATTCTCAATTCATCGATTTATTGATTAAGAATTCGGCTTTAAAATTGACTTTTTCGCAAAAATCAGTTGTGTATCACGATCCTTGTGATTTGGGCAGAGGATCAAATGTGTACAAAGCACCAAGGAAAGTCTTATCTTCGGTTGCTAACCTTAAGGCAGTTTCAAAAGAGAAAAACGAAAGCGTATGTTGTGGAGGAAGCCTGGGTTCCCTTTCATTATCGTCAGTTGAAAGAAAAGCAGTTACAGAATCATCTCTAGAAATTCTTAATGAAAATAATCCTGATGAAATAATTACCTCTTGTCCTTTATGTTTGAAGACTTTTTCTCAATATTCTAGAAAACCGGTAAAAGATATTTCACAAATTGTTCTTGAAAATATTTCATAATCTATAAATTAACAATAATATAAATGACAGACTATAAGCTAAGAAATCTTGCCACCGGCAGAGAGTTTGAAGACTCTGGTTGGACATTAACTGATCCGGAATATAATTCACCTACATTAGTTAGATCAATTTATTCTAAAAAGAACTTAGAGGTTAAAGACCCATTATTAGGAATTTATAAATTTTCTGATTGGTTACCAATTGAAAGATTTCTTGAAAATGCTTCTGTTACTGTCACATACAAAAGTGAAAAGCTAGCCAAATATCTTGGAATAAGTAATTTATATATCTCTTTTAGCGGTTATTGGCCCGAAATCGGCGCAAATATGACCACATGCTCATTTAAAGAGACTGAAGCATACTCTGTTTGTGCAAGACTCCCTAAAGATGGAAAAAGAGTGCTTGTGGTAGCATCTGCAGGAAATACCGCACGAGCATTTGCCAAAGTATGTTCAGAAAATAATATACCGTTATTACTTGTTGTACCTTATGATAACAGAGATGCTATGTGGTTTTGCAAGAAATTGAATCCATGTGTAAAGTTGGTTTGCACTCCTGCCGGATCTGATTACTATGATGCAATTGACCTTTCGATGAAAATCTGTAAATCGCCATATTTTTTGGAAGAGGGAGGTGCTAAAAATGTTGCACGAAGAGATGGTATGGGAACGACGGTATTATCTGCGGTTACAGAAATCGGAAAAATACCTGATTATTATTTTCAAGCTATAGGAAGTGGTACCGGTACTATTGCTGCCTGGGAGGCAAATCTGAGATTGATTGAAGATGGAAGTTACGGTTGCAATAAAATGAAATTAATGCCATCTCAAAATATTCCATTTACTCCAATGCATGATGCATGGAAAGCAGGAAGTCGTTCTATACTTATAAGTGACGAGTGCAAAGCCCGAATTGATGCTTTAAAGATTGGTGCGAAGGTACTCTCAAACAGAAAACCTCCTTATTCAATAACTGGCGGTCTTTTTGATGCTTTGACAGACACAGATGGCTATATCGAAATTGCAGATAACATTGAAATGGAGAAGGCTTGTAAATTATTTGAAGAGACAGAAGGAATAGATATTCATCCGGCTGCAGGTATAGCTCTTGCAGGGATGATAAAGTCAATCGAAAAAGGGAAGGCAGATAAGTCAAAGTTATTTATGCTCAATATTACAGGCGGAGGAGAGAAACGTATTAAAAGTGAGTTAGATATGATTTATCATACCCCTGATTTAATTATTGACAATTCAACACCTGATGATGTTATTGTTAATATGGCTAAATCTCTTTTTTTATAGCCGTATTTAACTTTTTTGTTACATTTGCGGCTCTAAATTTTATGTAATGAATATTGATATCTCGTCTGTTTTTAAACCTAAGTTTTTCGAAATCATTAAAAACAGAAGCTACAATAAACAAAAATTTACTTCAGATTTAATTGCCGGTATAATTGTAGGTATTGTAGCTCTTCCACTAGCAATTGCATTTGGAATAGCCTCCGGAGTAACTCCACAACAGGGTTTGATTACCGCAGTGGTAGCCGGATTTCTTACCTCTCTTTTTGGAGGATCAAATTTTTTAATCGGAGGTCCAACAGGTGCATTTATTGTTATAGTTTTTGGTATAGTTTCTAAATATGGTGTATCCGGACTAATTATAGCGACCGTTCTAGCAGGAATTATACTTATTTTAATGGGAGTATTTAAATTAGGGACCCTCATAAAATTTATTCCCTACCCCATTGTAGTCGGTTTTACCAGCGGTATTGCTCTAGTAATCTTCTCAACTCAAATCAAAGACCTTTTTGGACTCACAATGAGCGAAGTTCCATCTGCTTTTATCCCAAAATGGATTGCATATTTTAAAAGTATTGGAACTATTAACTTTTGGGAAACTGGTCTTGGAATAATTTCTATTCTGACAATTATATATTGGCCCAAGTTTAATAAAAAGATTCCAGGTTCGCTTATTGCAATAATAATCGGAACCTTTGCTACACTTCTTATAAGCAAATTGTTTGGAATTGAATTTATTACAATTGCAACTAAGTTCCCTGAATTAGCAGGTGGAATACCATTACCTAAACCCGAAGCCCCAAAAATCGATTTTGAAGCTGTTAGAATGCTATTTCAACCTGCATTTACAATCGCAATACTTTGCGCAATTGAATCTTTATTAGCTGCCATGGTTGCAGATGGTGTTACCGGTAAAAAACATGATTCAAATACTGAATTAATCGGTCAAGGAATCACAAATATAATTACTCCATTCTTTGGGGGGATACCGGCAACCGGAGCAATTGCAAGAACTATGGCAAATATTAATAATGGCGGCAGGACTCCAGTTGCAGGGATTATTCACGCTGCTGTATTGTTCTTAATTTTTCTTTTTCTGATGCCTTATGCAGTATATATTCCATTGGCAACATTAGCTGCAATCTTAATTATAGTTGCATACAACATGAGTGAATGGCGGACTTTTAAATCACTTTTAAAAGCCCATAGAGCAGATGTTGCTGTTTTACTGATTACCTTTTTCCTGACAGTTTTAATTGACCTAACTGTCGCAATTGAAGTTGGTGTTCTTTTAGCAATTATTCTTTTTGTGAAGCGCATTTCCGAATCTTCTTCAATTACTTTGCAAGATAATAACTTAATTCTTGCCAATGAAGACGGCTCTTTCCCGGATGATGTAGAGAATTTTAATATTCCCAAAAGTGTTGAGATATACGAAATTGATGGTCCATTTTTCTTTGGATTGGCAAGTAAAATCGATGAGCTCGATGTTTCCGGTCATCACAAAATAAAAGTCAGAGTAATAAGAATGAGAAAAGTCCCGTTTATGGATTCAACGGGACTAAATAACTTAAGAAATCTTTGGAAACGTTCTAAAAACGAGAAGATTCAAATGGTTCTTTCAGGTGTATCTGATGATGTATATGCATATATGGAAAAATCCGGATTTGCCGATGAAATCGGCAGAGAGAATATTCATCCACATATATCTCTTGCAATCGAAAGAGCAATATCTATTGCAGAAACTAAATAATTATACTTTTTTAATAATTATTGCCGTTCCCATTCCACCTCCAATACAAAGAGACGCCAATCCAATGCTCTTTTTCTGTAATTTTAACAAGTGAACTAAAGAAACTAAAATTCTGTTTCCCGAAGCACCTATCGGGTGCCCGAGAGCAATAGCTCCTCCGTTAAGATTGCACTTTTCATTAAAGAATTCTTGATTAACATTGTGTTCTGAGCATAATTCCGATATAACACCCAAAGATTGAGCTGCAAATGCTTCATTTAGTTCGATTATATCAATATCTGCTAATTTTAAACCTGCATTTTTTAGAGCCATTCTAATTGCAGGAACAGGACCCATGCCCATAATCTGAGGATCAACTCCACCTTGTCCGCATGAAATTATCTCTGCAATTGGTGTCAATTCATACTTTTTGATTGCATCTTCGTCTGCCAGCATTACAAAAGATGCCCCGTCATTCACACCTGAGGCGTTTCCGGCAGTCACACTGCCATCTTTCTGAAATGCAGGCTTTAAGGCCGCTAATTTTTCTAATGTACTCGTTCTGTTAGGATATTCGTCCTTAGCAAACAACGTTGTTTCTTTTTTAGAAACAATAGAAATTGGCACAATTTCATTGTCAAATTTGCCTGAATCAACTGCGTTAATTGCCTTTTGTTGAGATATATAAGAGAATTCATCCTGAGCTTCTCTGCTTATTCCATACTTTTTGGCAATATTTTCGGCAGTGATACCCATATGGACATTACTAAAGGCATCTGTAAGCCCATCAAATACCATTTGATCGACAATATTAATGCTTCCCATTTTAACTCCATTTCTAACGGCAGATGGTAATACCCAACCGGCGCTTGACATCGATTCTGTTCCCCCAGCTATAATCAGAGAAGCAAAACCACTTTGAATTTCGGCAAATGCATTCATCACAGATTTCATACCGCTGCCACAAACCATATTAACACCATATGCCGGTACAGAATCGGGAATGCCAGCTTTTATCGCTGCCTGACGAGCAACACCTTGAGATTGCCCTGCGGATAAAACATTACCAACTATAACAGAATCAATATTAACTGGATCAATTTTTGTCTCATCCAAAATTGACTTTATTACAAAAGAACCAATTTCTCCCGGAGTAAATGTAGATAACGAACCAAGAAACTTCCCTATCGGAGTTCTTTTAGCCGAAACAATAAATACTTTTTTCATAGTTATATTTTCATTTTTGTTAAATTTTCTGAAATAATCAACTTAGCTCCGGTAGCATTTTGAACATCTTCGACAGAAAATTCCGGATGCACCTCTTTTAAAAGGATACCATCAGGTGTAATTTCCATAACTCCCATTTCGGTAATAATTAAATTTACCTGACCTGCTGCCGTTAAAGGTAAATTGCAATTTGTCAATATTTTATGTGCTCCTTTTGCAGTGTGTTCCATCGCAAGAACAACTTTTTTGGCTCCCATTAGCAAGTCCATTGCTCCTCCCATTCCAGGAGTTTTTTTCCCCGGAATTATCCAATTGGCAAGATTACCTTTTTCATCAACCTCAAGTGCTCCTAAAAAAGTAAGGTCTACGTGACCACCTCTTATTATTGCAAAAGATTGTGCTGAGTCAAAGCAAGAGGCACCGGGGAGAACAGTTATATAACCATTACCGGCATTTGTATAGTGGTTATCTTCTTCACCTTCTGCCGGTTCAGGCCCCATTCCTAACACTCCGTTTTCCGATTGGAGAGTAACAGTGACATCCGGCGACAGATAATTTGGAATTAATGTTGGCAGACCGATTCCTAAGTTTACAACGAAACCGTCTTTAATTTCAAGTGCAGCTCTGCGAGCAATCACTTCTCTTACTTCATTTTTATCCATAGTTATTGATTATTATTTCTTCGTACAAACTCTTGAGCAATGTAAGATGCAACATCATCGGCATAAGAATTCATTCCGAAACCCGCATCATATCCAAGCTCTTTTGCAAGCTCATGAGTAATTCTTGGACCGCCTCCAACTAGAATAACTTTATCTCTCAATCCTTCCGCTTCTAAAAGTTCTACAAGTTCAACCATATTCTTAATATGTACATCTTTTTGTGTCACGGTCTGAGAAACAAGTAATACATCTGCCTTAAACTCAATTGCTTTTGCAATAAAATCTTCATTTAAAACCTGAGAACCAAGATTATAGGCCTCTATCATTTCATATCGTTCCAAACCATAATGTCCTGCATATCCCTTCATATTCATAATGGCATCAATTCCGACAGTATGAGCATCTGTTCCTGTGCTCGCTCCAATTACTACAATTTTCCTTGAAGAATTTTCGCGCAGATACTGATCGGTCTCATGCATATCCATTTTATTACTTTCAATCTTGGGAACATATACAGTAGTGTAATCTACTGTATGAGTTAAATTACCATAGCCGTTAAAAAAAGTAAACCCTGGAGTAAGTTCCTTAAAATATACAATTTGAGGGTTTTCAAGGCCCATTTTTTTCATTAGAATCTTGGCAGATTCTGTTGCCTCTTCTCCTGCCGGCAAAGGAAGTGTGAAACTGAGTTGTACCTTGCCGTCATTTATTGTATCGCCGTAAGGTTTAATTTTCTTTAAATCGAGAGTTTTATCAAACTCATTTGAATGCATTGAATATAATCCACCACTCATGTTATTTGCCTCCTTTCATTAAATCGACAAACGGGTTCGTGTAATTAGCCTCTTTTCTGACTACTCCATCAAGACCCTTGCCTCCTGTTTTTGATCTTTTTACATTTCCAAAGATACCCTTCTCCAAAGAATTAAATAAGCCTTCCTTATTAATTGTCTCCAGCAAATTTAAAGCATTTTCCAATACCTGAGAGGCTCTGGTTTTAATGATACCACCCTCTTTAAATTCAACCTCATCGCCAATGTTTTTGAGGTTAGAGAAGATATATTTTGCATTTTCTATAGAGAGATATCTGTCGCTCATAAAAGGAGTATGGATTGCTTCTGTAGGCATACCAAGTAGTTGGATACCCTGATTCGTCCAAATTCCGATTAAATTAAACAAAGCATCCTGAATATGACCCTTAAAAATATTGCCTGTCATAAACTTAGTCGGCGGCATATATTTTAAAGGAGATTCATTAAAAATCTCTCTTGTCATCTGAGCTTGTGCAAGTTCATACAAAAAGCCGTTCTCCATTTCAGGATCCATCTCGAATGCGTGTCCAAGACCCATTTGGGCAGATGGAATTCCTGCTAAAAGTGCCAATTGTTCATTTATAAAATCGGATGCCAAAACGGTGTGTGCCTCATCAAACGCATCTGCCGTAGTAAGATAGTTATCTTCACCGGTATTAATGATAATACCTGCAAACCCATTTATAATTCTGGAAAAATACTGATCGACCAAAGTACGTTGCATATTGATATCTCTGAATAAAATACCGTAAAGAGCATCATTAAGCATAACATCGAGACCCTCTATTGCACCCATAGCGGCAATTTCGGGCATACACAGTCCGGAACAGTAATTGCAAAGACGAATATATTTCCCGCACTCCTCTCCCACTTCGTCCAATGCATTTCGCATTATTCTGAAATTTTCCTGAGTAGCAAAAGTACCTCCAAAACCCTCGGTTGTTGCTCCGTAAGGAACATAGTCTAATAGACTTTGACCGGTAGTTCGGATTACAGCAATTATGTCGGCTCCTTGTCTGGCAGCAGCTTGCGCCTGAACAACATCTTCAAAAATATTACCTGTAGCAACAATGACATATAAATATGGTTTTTCGCCCTCTCCCAAAGTACGAATCAATTGTTCCCTACGCTCTCTCTTTATCTTTATTTTATTTACACATTCAAGTGTAATTTCCATTACTTTTTTGTCGAATAAGGCCTTATCTACAGGCTCAACCTTTGTAATGTCCAACTCATCTGCAGCACATTTCTCTGCAATCTCCTGGAGCGATAATCCGGTATTAATTTGATTATTAACTAAATGATAGATGACTCCATCGCCCAAAACACCCTTCTCTTTAAGTTTATCTACAATAACATTTGGAAGAGGAACTCCAAAATTATCGGTACCGTCAATCCCGATCAGACGGCATAAAGTTCTCTCAACGGCAGAAGTTGTAAAATTTTCTACAAAAGATTGAACTTGAGCAGCAATTTCACCTGCATACTCTCGAGCTTTTTCTACTTTTTTAAAATCCAACCCGATTTTACTCTTTGTCATATTTTATTTTGATTCATTAAATAGTTTTTCGGCTTCATTAATCCATTCATCATCAGCTCCAAGAGCCCTTGCTATATTTATCGCCTCCTTAGGAGCTTCATTATTAGCATCTTCAATTAATGTATAGTCCATAACACCATTAACAAGACCTTTTACTCGTAATCTTTTACAATTAGCATTGGAAATATTATAGTGTGTTGTTATAACAGATTTTGTTTTAAATTTTTCGAGACGGTTAATCAATGAAGTTACCAACGCAGATCCTTCATAAGGATTAGTTGATCTTGCAGGTTCGTCAATTAATGCCAATGTTTTTACACCCTCCTTTATCTTCAATAAAAGAGATGATATCCTTAAAACTTCAGCCGAAAATGAGGAGTAACCCAATTTTGTGTCCTGATCGTCGC
>CAZOOH010000074.1:0-8653 GCA_964581375.1 uncultured Muribaculaceae bacterium | reverse complement strand
CGGCTACAGTTTGGTTTCGTGAAAAGCGTTGTTTATATAAGGCTGTTAAATTTGAACTTGATTGTTCTATTGATACAGGTGCCGGAAATATCAATTCAAAGTTATTATATAGTTCGGGAAATTTATTTTTTGCCTTTTGACGAGATAAAATTTGTATTGATGCCTCTTTAATGTCTATATTATAATTCTTGTTGCTTGATAATAATATATCATTCACATTTTGGTTGATGTGATTCTTAATAAATTCAATTGTCTCTTTACTAAACATTTTAATGTTTTTCCGGGAATGGCGATATTAGTTCTTTAGGAGGCATTTGGATAAGATTTTTAAGCCGGTATATGACAAATCTTTCGGCTGGTTTTCCAAATCTTGATATGTAAATAGTAGATGCAGTATCTATTCCCTGAAAATAATTTTTGTATGTTTCAAAAATATTGTATTCGTCTCGTGAAGACGCGAAATAATAAAATGATTCTCCAAGCTTTAAGCCGCCGATATAGTTTGTTATCCAAGAGTATTTGTGTGCCTCTTCTACAGGTGCTATTGTTTTTACAGAGATTGAATCTTCAGAGGCAATATAGTAATCGAGATGTGCTGCAGTATACCATTTTCTGGCAATAATATTTGAATGTTTATTCATTAAACCTGATTCTATATCGGATTTTCTAACAGGCTCAAATTTATGAGCAAGTTGCCTCCATCCGTACAAATCCATAGTGACGTCATTTTTTCCGACTTGAGTTCTCTCTTTTTTAAAATCAATATCAATAAACCCGGTTTGTATTTGTAAGAAACCTGCAATTACTAATAATACCAGGAACCCTGCCGAATATTTTAATGATTTAGGAATAAGTTTGGGACCCTCATTTTTATTATGTGCCAACCAGGCTGCTGCTATTAAAATCAATCCGAAGAAACCCGGAGCCGAAAGGTGTGGCAAGGTTGATTTAAAAAGAGACAGGAATATATAAGTAAATATTAAAGGCAATGAAAGCGATAGAAGAAATATAAAATGTTTTGAGTCCAAATATGAATTTTTTCTGAATGAGAAAATTGCAGTTATGATTATTATTACGTTGAATGGGTTGTTGTATATTAAAACTCCTATAATCTCTTTAAGAAATGAATTTAAATTTATTCCTTCGGAAAAAACGATGCTTTTTGAATATAATTCTATGTTAATGAAGTTATTATTAATGTTCCAAATAATCATCGGAAGTAGAAACAGAAAACTGATAAATGCAGAAAGATACAGCAGCGGATTCTTTATTAATTTTCTATCCATTATTAGAATATAGACCAGAACTCCTATCCACAAAAATAGTGCACTATATTTTGTTAAAAGTGCCAACCCAATAAAAACTCCGGTAATTATTGACGCTAGTCTTGAAAGGGTAATACTCTCTCTGTTGATACCATACTTTGAGAACATGCCTTCAAGCAGAAAAAACATTGATATCAAATAAAAGAAACTTAGTGCAGAGTCCGGGATCATAAATGTACCGGTTGCTATAAAACAATAAGGAGAAACAGTGTACAGAATTGCTGCGTAAAATCCTGCTTGTCTGTTTTTTAGCCTTCTGCCTATAATGAAAAGAAGCCAAGTGTTTATACTTCCAAATACAATAGCTGCCAGACGTATAAAAATTTCGCCACTTAAGAAAAGATTTAAAGTGAATAGTTGAATAATCCAACCAATCATAGGAGGTTGGTCAAAATGGCTCAGATCGGGGTAAAGTGCATATGTCCAATAATAGGCTTCGTCGTTGCCAAGTTCAAGTGTGAATGCCAATATTACCCTGATTAATGTAGAAACAGTAATAAGTATAAGCAATGGTTTTTTAAATTCCGATTCTCTCTCCATTTTTGTGTAATATACTTAATGTAAGCCTATTAAATCTTCTTAAAAACAGTATCGCCGCAAAAATAAGTCCGCTTAAAAGTCCAATCCAGACTCCGACGGCTCCTAATTTTGCTGTAAATCCTAAAAGATATCCCAAAGGTAAGCAAACAAAATAATAGGACAATATAGAAATGTATAATGGTTTAGTAACGTCTGAAAGGGCTCTTAAGCAAGCAAGACCCGAAAGTTGCATTGCATCGAAAATTTGGAACATAGCAGAGACAATGAGTAATTTTGCAGCTAAATCAATTACAAGAGGATCTTCGCTGAATATCATAGGTATATAATTTCTTAAAAGCAGATATCCTATGCCGCTTAAAGACATTAACGCTACACTTAAATGAACTGCGGCAAAACCGGCTTTTCTCATAGCTTTATAATCTCCTGCCCCATATTGATGTGAAACTCTTATTGTTGCAGCAGCACCTACACCAAGCGCCAACATAAATGAGAAGCTACTCATTGACATTGCAATTTGGTGCGAAGCTAGCGGAACTTTACCAAGCCAGCCCACCATAATTGCGCTTATACTGAAGGCAGTAATTTCAACTAATGTTTGAATAGAAAGAGGAATTGATGTCCTTAAAATATCTTTAATTTTATCTATATCTGTCAGTTTGCGGGTAAAGTACTTGAAGTATCTATTATAAACTTCTTTCTTGATAATAATAGCTGCAAATGCCGCCATTGTAAATATTCTGCTAATTAGTGTTGCTGTCGATGCTCCATTAACACCCATTTCCGGAAATCCCAGTTTGCCGTAAATTAAAACCCAATTTAAAGAAATATTAATAACATTTGCAGCCAATGTTATATACATTGCAAATTTTGTTATACCTATACCTTCAGAAAACTGTCTTGCTCCAAAAAACAAAAGGAATGGTAGCAAGGAGAAAAGTTGAATATTATAATATCCTTTAGCTAAAGATAAAATATCGGCAGATTGCCCCATGTTTTCCATAAATGTTCCGGCAACATACATAACTCCTGTTAAAAAAATTGCCAGCAGAGTGTTTAATACAAGAGAATTTTGGAAAAGATGACCAACTGTTTTAAAATCTTTCCGACCATAACTCTGACCGATATGTGGTGTCAATCCTTGAGAAAAACCGATTCCAAATACCAAACCGGGAACAAGAATCGAATTAGCAAACGAAACAGATGCCAATTCGGCTGTACCAAGATGACCTACCATTATATTATCGGCCAGATTAACAGATATTTGTCCGGCATGGGTAAGCATTACCGGAATTGCAACTTTTAGATTTCGTTTATAAAATGGGAGATATTCCTGAAAACTCATACTGCAAATATAATATTATTGTATATTTTTGTTAAGATTACATCAGATAAATATTTTTGAATATGAGTTATATACAAAGAGCAGAGAGTTGGCTGACTAATGCTTATGACGAACAAACAAAAGTTGAAGTCAAAAGATTGATGGCCGAAGACCCTAAAGGTTTAGAAGATTGTTTTTACAGAAACTTAGAGTTTGGTACCGGAGGGCTCAGAGGCATTATGGGAGTGGGTACAAACAGAATGAATAAGTATACTGTTGCAATGGCAACACAAGGATTGGCAACATATATTAAAAAATCATTCTCCGACAAAGATAATCTTGCGGTTGCAATAGCTTTTGACAGCAGAAATAACAGTACATTTTTTGCAAATGTTACGGCAGATGTTTTTGCGGCTAACGACATAGATGTATATATTTTTAAAGAGTTACGACCTACTCCTCAACTGAGTTTTACAATGAGGAATCTGCACTGTGTTGCCGGAGTAATGATTACAGCCTCTCATAATCCAAAAGAGTACAACGGCTATAAAGCATATTGGGACGATGGAGCTCAAGTTACTGCACCTCACGATAAAAATATTATTGATGAAGTTCTAAAAATAGAAAGTTTTTCTCAAGTGAAAATTTCGGGCGGAAATGGGACAATTACACAATTGGACGATGAAGCCGATAATGCATATCTAGATGCAATCCTCTCTTTAACATTGTCGCCGGAATATGTTGCAAAACATAATGATTTTAAAATTGTGTACACTCCGCTTCACGGAACAGGTGTTAAGTTGGTTCCCGAAGCACTAAAAAGAGCCGGATTCGGCAACATAATTCACATTCCTGAACAAGATATCTCGGATGGTAATTTCCCGACAATTGTCTCTCCCAATCCCGAAGAGAGTGCTGCTCTGGAAATGGCAATGACGAAAGCGAAAGAGTGTGGAGCCGATCTTGTTATGGCTACCGATCCGGATGCCGACAGACTCGGTATTGCTGTAAGAAACGATAAAGGGGAACTTGTTTTACTAAATGGAAATCAAACTGCTGCAATATTAACGTACTACATTTTGCAGAGGAGGAAGGAGTTAAGTAAACTTGGGAATGAGTGTTATATGGTTAAAACTATAGTTACCACCGATTTGCTTAAAAGTATGGCAGATGCTTATAATGTGAAAATGTATAATGTTCTTACCGGATTTAAATATATAGCAGAAATTGTAAAACAGAATGAGGGAAAAGGGGAGTTTATCGGCGGGGGAGAGGAGAGCTATGGTTTTAATGCGGGTGAATATGTGAGAGATAAAGATGCTGTAATATCTTGTTGTTTGGTTGCCGAAGCAGCTGCATGGGCTGCAGATTCGGGTCGTTCTCTATATGAGTTGCTTATGGATATTTATGTAGAGTTCGGCTATTACAAAGAGAGTCTAATTTCGTTAACAAAGAAGGGAAAAGACGGGCTTGAGCAGATTCAGAAAATGATGTCGGACTTTAGAGAGAAACCATTACAAAATCTTGACGGTTCTCCTGTTGTTCTGTTTAATGATTTTTTGGCTCAAGAGAGTATAGATTTAATTAGTGACCTCAGACATAATACGAATCTGCCAAAATCAAATGTATTGCAGTTTATAAGCAATGATAATTCAATTGTATCGGTAAGACCTTCGGGCACTGAACCAAAAATTAAATTCTATTTTGGTGTTAAAACTAAAATTCTTTCACGTGATCAAGTTGACAATGCGTCTAAAGAATTAGATGAAAAGTTAAAAAGATTGGCAGAGCAACTTGCGGGATAATTTTCTTCCTGTTATTACTGTTTGAAATTTTAAAAGAGGCCGCTAAAAAATAATTTTTAGCAGGCCTCTTTTATAATGTTATGAATTTTGAAAACGAATTTACAGTCGTTATTTTGATGCTGCAATTACTATATTTTCAATTATATAGAAAACAAAAATTGTTGTAATCCAAAGCGATATTGGCGCTCCGAATAAAAAACAAATAATACCTGAAAGTAAAATGTAAAAAAGAAAAATTAATCTGCTTCCATTCCCTTTTAATGCCAGGTTCTTTATTTTCATGGAAAACATTGGTAATTTACAAATGAGCAGATATGACATGATTATTGAGTAAACAGGTATTGTGAAAGGATTGGATATAATTGCATCCAATGAAGTCGAATATGTTGTAAAAGCAATAAGCGAGGCTATCATAAGAGCATTTGCCGGTGTAGGCAGTCCTATAAAATTCTCTTTTTGATTCTCGTCATTGTTGAATTTAGCCAATCTCAATGCCGATGCAAGTACGATTATCAACGGGAAAAATATGACAATCTCAATTAAAGAATTAGGGTCGTTTACGATAAATGGGGCAATTACCTGATTGTATCTGTAAAACAACAACATAGAGGGAGCTAAGCCAAAACTGACAAGGTCGGCAAGAGAGTCAAGATCCTTTCCAAGAGGAGAATATGCTTTGAGTAATCTTGCTAAAAAACCGTCTAAGAAATCAAAAACGGCTGCTACGAAAATAAGGATAACAGCAAAAAGTGACCAACCGTTCACTGCAAAAATAACTGCAATGGAACCGGCTGCTAAGTTGAGCAATGTGACTGTATTGGGTATGTGTTTTGTAAAATTCATCGTAATGTATTACAGACCAAGTTTTGTGCGAATCTCTTTAGGAATGGCATTTTTATTTACCATTATTGAGATACATTTAGCTTTGAAGTAGTTTTCTGAAATATACAGATATCCTCCGTAATTGTTTCTCTCTGTTCCCCAAGAGTTTTTGGTTATATAGTATTTCTTCCCGTTTTGATCTTTTGCTATGCCGGTCATATGCATAAGATGATCGTCGGTGGTTGTGAAGTTTTCAAATCCTTTTTGACGATTCTCTTGAGTTGCAGTAATCTCTTCTGAGGCAGGGTTTGCAGGATTTGACAATAAAACTGCTACTCCGTTTTGATGTGAAAAACCTTTTTCGCTTACATCGCCATCCCAGCAGAAAGTATAACCTGTATTAATTGAATTATCGGCAATTGCCATAAGATCTTCTAAAGGAACATTGTACATTTTTCCGAAATCCCAATTGTCAGGAATCTCAGGTGCAAACATAGTGTAAAAAGGGGCGTGTGTAAAGCTTGTAATCTCTACATAATCGCTGTAGTTTAATCCTAATGAGGCGGCAAATGTTTTTGGAGTATACTCTTTGCCTTTATAAGTGAATTTTTCGGGTATTGGGCCTAAATAGATGTCAAATAAAGAATTTACAAGTTTGTAATATTCAGGACTGCGTCTTCTTAATTCGATTGTAACCTCGGAAATTTTATTGATAAATTTATTTAATTCGCTGTGATTGTTGAGCTTTGAATCATAATTGATACCATTATATACCTCTTGAGGAACAATACCCTCTTTGGCAACCAAGTTAACATAGTTGTGAGCTATACTGCCTTCACCAAGGTTTCCTTTTCCTCTCCTGAGGTAGTTATCGTCCATTCTGGCAAGGTAATTTGCTCTTACGATATACATTTCTGATAAATCGAATTCTCCTTTGCCGGCCCTTAAAATTTCTGATTCCAAAAATGAAGCTGTGGCATAACTCCAGCATGTCCCGCTACTTGCCTGATTTTTAACAGGAGTTGCCGGAAGTTCTTTGATTTTTGTAAACTCGTAGTTTACGGGTTTTTGCGGTGTCTCTTGTGAGTAGAATTTTGGCGATACTACCAAAATTGCAATCAATAGAAAAAGTTTTGTTTTCATAGAATTTACTTAATATTCATATATTTATGCACTTGCATCGAAACAATCCATTCAGGGTTTTTAAGCACGAAATTTACTATTTCCGGTAACATTCTGTCAATATTGTTCCATTCAGGTTGCAGATATAATCTGCATTCAGGGCTTACCTTAGATTTATTCTCTATGGCCCAGTCAAAATCGCCGGGGTTTTCAATTATAATTTTTAATTCCGAGGCTTTTGTAAAGGATTCTAAAAGGGGTGGTTTATTCTTTTTGGGCGATAATGTAATCCAATCAAAGATACCAATTATTGGTGACGAACCGGATGTTTCCAGAAATATTTCCAGATTGCTCTTTTTTAATTCTTCGCAAAGGGGTGTGAGATTATAGAGAGCCGGTTCGCCACCTGTTATTACAACAGCTTGTGCAGATGTATCTTTTACTAAAGAAACAATTCTTTCAACTTCGACAAGTGGAAATTTAAGTGCATTCCACGTCTCTTTTGAATCGCACCATGAGCAACCGACATTGCAACCGCCCAATCGTATGAAATATACAGGTTTACCGGTATTTTTTCCTTCACCTTGCAATGAGTAAAAATTATCGGCTAATGGTAGTTTGTGTCCGTTATTTGTTTCTGGAAGAGTCATTATTTTTTTTACAAATATAATTAAGTGTTTTTGGATTACATCTGCAAAAATGGCAGATTTTTTTAATGGCAGATTTGTTGATATTAAAAAAGAGACATTTAATTTGTTTTAGAAATGAATAATAGTAACAAACAAAATTATGAAGCTCTTGGTACTTATGCCGTGAATCTTAATAATATGGCTAAGTCCGGGAAGTTGGATCCGGTTATCGGGAGGGATGACGAGATTAGAAGGGTTCTTCAAATTTTGAGCAGAAGAACCAAAAACAATCCGATTTTGGTTGGTGAACCGGGTGTGGGCAAAACTGCGATTGCAGAGGGAATCGCTCAAAGGATAATTCGGGGTGATGTCCCTGAAAATTTAAAGTCTAAGATAATTTATTCACTTGATATGGGAGCTCTTATTGCGGGGGCTAAATATAAAGGGGAGTTTGAGGAGCGTCTTAAATCGGTTGTCAAGGAGGTGATTGAGAGCGCCGGCGAGGTTATTTTGTTTATTGATGAGATTCACACTTTGGTTGGTGCGGGTAAAAGTGACGGGGCAATGGATGCGGCTAATATTCTGAAGCCGGCGCTCGCTCGTGGTGAGTTACGGGCTGTGGGTTCCACTACTCTTGATGAATATCAGCTTTATTTTGAGAAAGATAAAGCCCTTGAACGTCGTTTCCAAATGGTTATGGTCGATGAACCATCTTCTCAGGAGGCTATTTCAATCCTAAGAGGTTTAAAGGAAAGATATGAAACTCATCATAAGGTTGGAATAAAGGATGACGCAATTATTGCAGCTGTTGAATTGTCGCAAAGATATATTACTTCTAGGTATCTGCCCGATAAAGCAATAGATTTGATTGATGAGGCTGCGTCTAAGTTGAGACTGGAAATTAACTCTGTTCCTGAGAGTATCGATGAGCTTAACAGAAAGATCAGACAGCTTGAGATTGAAAAAGAGGCAATCAAAAGGGAGAAGGACGATGTTAAACTTGCTGAACTTACAAAATCTTTGAATGAGTTATCTGCCGAAAGGGATGTGGAGAACAAAAAATGGCAGGAGGAGAAAAGTATTGTTGAG
>CAZOOH010000073.1:0-8808 GCA_964581375.1 uncultured Muribaculaceae bacterium | reverse complement strand
CTTTTCATGGTTTAGAAGATAATTGATAACATCTTTCCCTTCGACATTGGACCTGACCAAAATTGTAATATCCCGGAATTTATAACCCTTTTCAAGCAAATTATCTATTGTCTCCGGAATTTTTTCCAGAGCGTTCTGCTTCCAGCTTTTTTTACCGTTTTGATCCACTGTGTTTTCAAAAAGTTCTACTCTCAAATGCCCCTCACGTGCAGATATACTCTCTGGCAGATTTTGACCGGCATCTTCGTAGATTTTCTCAACCAATGTAGAGGACTTTTGAGAAAGTATGCTAAACTCACCGTCGGTTCTGCCGGCGGCATATCTGAAGAATTCATTATTAAACTCAACAATCGCCTTTGAAGACCTGTAATTTTCAAGAAGCGAAATTTGTTTAATATTCTCACTGCCACTATCTTCTATAACTTTACTGTTAAGAAGCTCCCAGTCTGATCCCCTCCAGCGGTAAATACTCTGTTTTATATCTCCAACTATTAGATTATCATATCCCGCTGCTACGCTGTTCCCTATAAGCGATTTAAAATTATCCCATTGCAGGGCAGATGTATCCTGGAACTCGTCAAGCATAAAATGGTCAATCCTTGTCCCTATTTTTTCATAAATAAACGGAGTATCGCTCCCGTCTATAATTCTGTTTAACAACTCATTAGAATCGGAGAGCAGCATTAAATTATTCTCCGTTGCAAACTCTTTGGCAAAACTCTCGATATCGGAGAGTATGCCCAAATGATAAATATTTTTAAGAATCTGAGAAGCTGTAAGATAGTCACGAGATTTTTTTTCATAAAGCTCCTTTACTCTGCCGGTAAGAGAATTTAATCCACCGGAATAGGCTTGTAGAACAATCTCATAACGCTCTTTATTCTTCTTAGACATATCTTTGGTAACCCAATTTTCAAAGTTGTCGAAAGCTTCAAAAAGCGAAGCAGAGGGATCATAGATTCCCAAAGCGTATTTCTCAAATTTACCGAAGCTTCTTGCTCCGTTTTTAAAATCCTTCCAGTCAAAACAGAGTCTCTCCTTTAATTCCAAAGCCTCCCTTCCTATTGCCGACAAATCTCTTTCAAAGAGGGAGACTATCTGCTTCATCTCTTTCATATACTCCTTTACCTGATCCTTCGAAACTGTTTCGCCGGGGTAACGGCTCTTTAGAATTTTATAATCCTCCTTTTTTAACTGGTTTGCTATCGATTTAAGATTATTCTTAATATCCCAATAACTCCCGTTCTCAATTTGATCGACAGAGTAACCGATAAGCCAGTTAAGTAATCCCTCATTCTCTTTGTTTCCAAGGTTCGAAAGCATATTGTCGACAGCTTGAGAGATAACCGCTTCGTTGTCAATTTCAACATTATATGCTGTATTGCGACCAATTTCACGGGCAAAACTGCGAATAGTATTTTGGAAAAATTTATCAATTGTACTTACAGAAAATGCAGAGTAGTCATGCAAGATTGCCTTAAGATTTCTCATTGAAATTCCTGCAATAAATCCTCTGTTTTCGGGAGTGTCATCCAATTTGAGAGATTCAAGCAACTCTTTAACAATTTCATCAGTTCCGGGATTGTTTGCATCCGGGGAACTCATTGCAAGCAGATACAAAGTTCTCACAATACGCTCCTTCATTTCGTCTGTGGCTTTGTTTGTAAATGTAACAGCCAGAATATGACGATAGTTATCGACACCTTCGAAAAGGTACTTCAGGTACTCCAAAGTGAGTCTGTATGTCTTGCCCGATCCTGCCGAAGCCTTAAAAACGTTTATCATCGCCCTTTCTGTTACAAATATCTTTAAACGAACAATATGAACAAGTTTTGCCCGGATTATCCTCATTACATTGAGTAAACGGAGTCTCAGGATTTGCCAGTTCATCAATTATCATTCCCATCCTTTGATCAAATTCCACTAACTCCTCATTAGTTGGAACTCTCTCATTAATCTTATTCAGAACCAAATCTCTTAAAATATATGGAGCTAAAATAACATCCTGTTCAACTCCCCTCTCTTTCCGAAAAACCAAGGCATAGAGAAGCAACTGGAACATAATATTGCTCTTTTTCGCTCTTTGGGGCGAAAAGTACTCCTCTACACTGTTTTGCAGATTTTCGCCTTTGCCGGTTTTATAATCAATTATCTTATAAACACCATCTTTAATATCTATCCTGTCAATTTTTGAATAGACTTTATAACTTTTTCCATTAGGCGATTTAAAATTATATTCAAACTTCTCCTCTCTGAATACCGATTTGAACGGAGTTACGGTTTCATCATGGTGAATAACTTTGTAAATATACCTGACAATAAGCTCTTTAATAATTCTATTATGCCCTTCTATTGAATCGAGCTTCTGCTCTTTTTTGAATACATCTTCAACAGTTTTTTCTATTACTCCTCCCTTACACACCTCATTTAACTCCTTTGAGGTTATCTCTTTGTCGGAGAACATATCATAAATTACCTTGACTGAGTCATGAAAAATTGTCCCGAATGTGCTCGCCTCAATATTCTCCTCCACCTCGTTCTCCTCTTTCAATCCTGCAATATATTTAAAGTAAAAACTTAAAGGACAATCAATGTATGAATTCAGTGATGTAGCCGAGAACGAACCTGAACCACCGCTAAAATAACGTTCAATAATTGCAGCCATAATTTCGGGACTCTTCTCAATTATAACAGGCTCAATCTTTACCGGCTCAACTCTGTAAGTCTTTATCGACTCCGAAATCTTAAGAGCACTGTTCTCATTTGCAAAATGATATTTAAGCTGATTGATGTACCTGCTCGGTTCACCTGACTTAAGCCCTTCTGAGCGAGTATCATAAATGAGCCAAACCTTTTTGGCTCTGTAAATACTTCTGTAGAAATTGTATGCAAGAACCGCATCCTGGTGCTCTCCTGTCGGCAATGAGAAACCTAATCTGAGGTTTGCCGGAATAAAAGAGTTTGGAGCCGATTTCACCGGGTAAACTCCCTCGTTCATTGAACAGAAAATCACATTTTCGAAATCAAGCAGACGTGTTTCAAGAATCCCCATAACCTGAATGCCCGAAATCGGCTCCCCCCTGAAAGGTACAGTAACGGACGAAATAATTTGAGAAAGCACCCTTGCAAAGGTCTGGAATTTCATAGGAATCATTAAATCCGAAATTCTCGTGACCGCCGTTTTGAAGTAGTATATGTACTCTCTCTCAGTGCGAGACAATTTTTCGGATTTCAAAAGATAATCGAGTACTCCGCAAAGGTAAGTGCAGATGCCTTTCAGATTCTCCAAATCGGAACCCTTAGTATCTCGTATCTGCCTGAATATTAAACTAAAAAACTCATTGACTGTGAGTATTTCACGAGGCACATAAATTAAATTGTTTTCGTTAATTGTATTAATAACCTCTAACGATGCCTGTGGTTCCAGCAGAGATACAAAATTATTCCGCAATACATTAAGAACTCTCAGGTAGTAAAAATCGCCTCTTTGAAAATCGATAAGGCTCTCCACCAGGGCTGCAACCGAACTGCTTTTGAGCGGCATACCCATTGTAACGTTTATCAGGTCAATCTCTTGAGGAATTGAGTACAACATTGGAAGCAACATAGATTCGTCAGGAAGAATAATTGCATTCTCAAGAGAAGATGCAGATGCCGCGTGCTCTTTCAGCAGAATCTGAGCAGCAGTGGCTGTCTGTGCACTCTCCGAAGGAACTCCGATGATTTCAACCTCAGGAAATGAATTAACCGACAAATCGAGTTCCATTTTAGAGGGAAACTCCTTTAAGTTGGATTCCATAAAGAATGTCGATTTATTATGAGGGTCGGTAATTATCTTTCCGTAATAGTCCCAATAGAAATCAGCAATACCTTCATGTTTTAATATCCGGAACAACTCTTTTTCGCACTCATTCAAAGCGTTAAATCCAACAAATACTATTTGCCGGTACCCGGCCAATTTTTCGGGAAGAGAATCTCTCTCTTTTAATTGTTCGATTACATCTCTGTAAAGCATTCCTTCGTACCCGATTCCAGAACTTTTTAAAGATGACCTGAAATCGTTGTAAACAGGGAGCAGAATCTCCCAAAGAGCTCTGAACTTCTCTTTATTCTCCTCACTTCTGCCCGATGAATCTAAAAAATTTATCCAGAATGTTCTTATAGCATTTATTTGATTTTCCGAAAGATAGGAGTAAAAATCATCTATCTGCCTGAGTTCTTTAATATTTGTAAACAACATCGATGCATTGCACAAATATTTGTCGGTATCGTCAAAGTCATTTAGAATAACCTCTCCCCAAAAATAGAAGTCATCAAAATTTTCGATTGCCAGTGAATGCCTGGTATATACCTCATAAAGACGAAATACCAATTCAAGTTTGTCTGCTTGTCTTAATTGTGAGAGCGATAAAAAAAGATCCTGAACAGTCATTACTTGCGGAGCAAAAAATGGAGCTGTAGCAGCCTCTCCAAGATATTTTTTAAAGAATAGTCCTGCTCTCCTGTTTGGAAAGACAAAACAATATTCGCTAATTTTTTCTGACTCCTTTTCGTAAAAAGAGGTCGCCAAATCTTTGAGAAATTTCATTAAGGACTAAAATTAAATCATGCAGAAGCAACTAAGTATAAATTTTAAAATCTTCCTTTAAGTTCTTCGGCTCTCTTTTCGAACCCCGGTTTGCCGAGCAGTGCAAACATATTCACCTTGTAATCCTCTACTCCCGGTTGGTCAAAAGGATTAACTCCAAGTAAGTATGCACTAATACCGCATGCTTTCTCGAAGAAAAAGTACAATCCGCCCAAATTATATTCATTAATAGATGGTATCTCTATCAAAATATTCGGAACACCTCCGTCATAATGTGCAATCTTTGTCCCTAATTCGGCCATTTTATTGCAAACATCAACAGGTTTGCAGCTAAGAAAATTCAGACCATCCAGATTGTTTGGGTCGTTTGTGATTGCAAGTGAGCGATTACTATTCTTAACACTGACAACTGTTTCAAAAAGAGTTCTCTCACCCTGCTGAATATATTGTCCCATTGAGTGTAAATCGGATGTAAAATTGACAGAAGCAGGGAAGATTCCCACTCCCTCCTTCCCCTCCGACTCTCCGTAAAGCTGTTTCCACCACTCGGCAATATATTGTAATTTAGGATTATACGTAACAAATAGTTCGATTTTCTTGCCACTCTTGTAGAGTGCATTCCGAATTGCTGCATATACGATTGAAGGATTCTCAGGGCTTCTCTCTTTGCAGATAAAATCCATATCTGCCGCACCCTTTAACAAAGCTCTTATATCGTAACCCGCAACTGCCAAAGGTAAAAGTCCGACCGGTGTAAGGATAGAGAAACGCCCCCCTACGTTGTCGGGAATAACGAAAGTTGTATAACCCTCGCTGTCAGCCACACCCTTGAGAGCTCCTTTAGATGCGTCGGTTACTGCTACTATACGTTTTGAAGCCTCAGACTTGCCATACTTATTTTCCAAAAAGTTTTTAATAATCCTGAATGCCACAGCAGGCTCAGTTGTTGTTCCCGATTTAGAAATCACAATGCAAGAGGTCTCCTTTACGCTCATTAAATCGATTAATTCCGCCAGATACTCCTCCGATACATTTTGCCCTGCAAACACAATTTGCGGAGTATTAGTTCCCATATTAACTCCGAACGTATGAGAGAGAGCATCCAGAGCCGATTTAGTTCCAAGATAAGAACCTCCGATTCCGATTACCACAACCAGTTCAGTATTATTTTTCCACCTTTTTGCAACCTCTTCACATTTTGCGATATGTGATTCATCTGTCTGAGATGGCAGATCCATCCAGCCCAAAAACTCACTCCCCCTTCCGCTCCTGCTTTCAAGAGTATCGAATGCATTTAATGCATTATTTATAAATAACTGATACTCATTTTTATCAATAAATTTATCTGTTGCTTTTAAATCTATTTTAACGCTCTTTTCCATATTATTGTAAATTATCTGCAATTGTTTTTATAATTGTTGCCGGATTACCGTGCTCATACAAAATTTCATAAACTGCGCGTGCAATTGGCATATTTATATTATATCGTTTATTAAGTTCAAAAATCGCTTTTGCTCCTGTAAATCCCTCAGCAACCATATTCATTTCAAGTTGTGCCGCCTGGATTGAGATACCCTTACCGATCATTGTTCCGAAAGTTCTGTTCCTGCTGTATTGAGAATAACAGGTTACGAGCAAATCCCCTAAATAAGCCGAAGTGGAAGTTACCCTCGAAGTTTCGGGATGCGAAGCGTGTAAAAATTCACGCATCTCATTGAAACAGTTTGTAATAAATACAGCCATAAAATTATCGCCGTAAGATAGTGAATGGCAGATACCTGCGCCTATAGCATAGATATTTTTAAGAACTGCAGCGAATTCAACACCGTAAATATCGGTACCGGGAATACTCTTTACATATTTACAATCAAGAATTTTGCACAAATCACCGGCGACTTCGGGATATTTACTTGTGAGTGTCAGATAGGTTAATCTCTCCATAGCAATCTCTTCGGCATGAGAAGGACCGCTGATTACTCCTATACGCCCGAACGGTAAATGGTGTTTTTTGTGAAAATACTCAGCAATTGTAATGTTTTCGTCAGATATTATTCCTTTCACTGCCGAAATTACAAACTTTTCCTCCAATGAAGCAGTAAGCCGTTCCATCTCCTTCACGAAATAAGCAGATGGAATGCAAAATATAATTACATCAGAATTTTCAACTATCTCGTTAATATCTGCACTCATAGAAAGTCTGCGGGTATCGAAGTCAATAGCAGGCAGATAATAGGGATTGTGCCCCCTCTCTTTTATATAATCTATCACTTCATTGTCTCTCACGTACCAAGAGACTTTGCTTTGATTATTCAGAACCAGTTTTACCAAAGCCGTTGCCCAGCTTCCACTTCCTATAACGGCATAACGAAGATTTTCTCTTTTGAAGAATGTGTTCATTTTTAAAAGAATAGAGGTTAAATATATCTTTTAATTTAAGCAAATATACCCAATTTATGGGGAATATAAATAATTACCCTAATTTTGCCTTATGAAATACGAAACTATAGCGTTGCAGGTTCTATCCGGCAGTGATATATCTGCAAAAGAGGCACTTTTTATATATAACGAATGTACCCCTCAGCAATTGTTCGACCTGGCCGACAAGATGAGGTACAAGTTAAATCCACTTAAAAGAGTAAGTTGGCAAATTGACAGAAATATCAATTATACTAACATTTGCATCAGCGGTTGTCTGTTTTGTAACTTTCATTGTAAAGTTTCCGATAAAGAGCACTCGTGGGAAACTACTCTTGAAGATTATAAAGTTAAAATTGATGAACTCTTTGCCCGCGGCGGCGATCAGGTATTGCTGCAGGGCGGGCTGCACCCCAATTTCGATATCACGTATTACGAAAAGCTCTTCAGAGAGCTAAAATCAATTAACCCGCTTCTCAAGTTAAACGCACTCGGCCCGCCCGAAGTATGGCATATTGCAAGAATCAGCAAGATTGGCATTCAAGAGACCCTCGACAGACTGATCGCCGCCGGTCTTGACTCACTTCCCGGAGCAGGAGCCGAAATCCTTGACGATGAAGTAAGGAAAATTATCTCCCCAGCAAAACCAAGTGCAGATGCCTGGATTGAAGTAATGAGAGTCGCCCACAAAAAAGGTCTGGGATCTACTGCCACAATGGTATACGGTCATATAGAAACAGTTGAACAACGAATTGAGCACCTGTTAAAACTGAGGAATCTGCAAAACGAACGACCTCAAGGTACTCCGGGATTCAGAGCATTTATATGCTGGCCTATGCAAACCAAAGGGACAAAATTGAGTCAACTGTACAAAATCGGAACAATTTCACCTGTAGAACACTTGAAGATGGTTGCCATCAGCAGAATTATTTTAAATAATATTCAACACATACAGGCTTCCTGGTTAACTATAGGAAAACCTCTGGCAAAGATTGCGCTCCATTGCGGAGCAGACGATATGGGTTCGATTATGATTGAGGAGAATGTTGTCTCTTCGGCCGGTGCATCTTACAAAAGCGACGAAGAGGAGTTGCAAAAAGCTATAAGAGAGGCTGGTTTTGATCCGTGGTTAAGGAATCAGGACTATACCCCTCGTCAGCGGGCAAATCAGGCTTAAATGAAGCCTCTACGGCTAACGTATCGCATCTCTCATTTTCGGTATGGCCGGCATGTCCTTTTATCCATACAAATTTCACATCATGCTTTGAATAGATTTCTAAAAATCTCCTCCATAAGTCGGGATTCTTAGTCTTAGCAAAATTCTTTGCACTCCACCGTTTTAGCCAACCTTCGTTAACTGCTTTAACTACATAAGAGGAGTCGCTGTATACAACTATCTGCGCTTTAGTCCTCTTAACCGATTCCAACGCAATAATTACAGCAAGCAGCTCCATTCTGTTATTTGTAGTTAAACTGAAACCACCTGAAATCTCTTTGTAATGATTACCCGATTTCATAACAACACCATAGCCTCCCGGCCCGGGGTTGCCTCTTGAAGAGCCGTCGGTATAAATATTAATTAGCATTGCAAACTACTGAACCAAAAATTATTCGGCGTTATTTCTCGAAGTACGATCTACAGTTCTGAGAGGATTAGCTGTCATTTCGTCAAAGCGAATTCGGTTTCTGTATATATCGCAAGCCCTGTAGATTGCAGCAAGCATTGAATCAGGCTTGGCAAGGTTTTTCCCCACAAGTTCAAAAGCAGTTCCGTGGTCAGGCGAAGTTCGCACAATCGGCAAACC
>CAZOOH010000072.1:0-8848 GCA_964581375.1 uncultured Muribaculaceae bacterium | reverse complement strand
GCAGCGATCGCCTGTTTATAAGTCAATGAGTGTTTCGGGAAACAAAATAATTGTCTCATTTGATTATGCTCAAAATGGACTAAAAACTTCCGATGGAGCCGCGCCATCTATGTTTGAAATATGTGGAGCCGATAAGGTATTCTACCCGGCAACTGCAACAATTGCGGGTCAAACTGTTGAACTTACAAGCGCTTCGGTACCGGTACCTGTTGCTGCCAGATTAGGTTGGAGTTATACAAAGACGACTAATCTCCGTTCGGCAAATAATCTGCCTGTAAGTGTGTTCAGAACTTATCAATGGGACGACCCGACTGAAGAGAATTAGATTATGATATTTAGACTGCTTATTTCATGCATTTTATTGTTTTCCTGTGTATTGACACAAGCTCAATCTTTGAAAACTGCATCAATCTTTACCGACAGAGTTGTTTTACAACAAAACAGCAATGTGAAAATCTGGGGTACATCCAAGGCATCGACAAAAGTTACGGTTAATACTTCCTGGGGAATTGCTGCAAATTGTATATCAAATTGTTGCGGGGAGTGGGAAGTAACTGTAAAAACTCCCAAAGGTGGTTACACATCATATTCGATAGTAATAACATGCGAAAATGAAAAAATTACTCTCTCCGATGTTTTATGTGGAGAGGTATGGTTGGTTTCCGGACAATCAAATATGGAGATGTCTTTCTATGAAAATCCGTTGAATTCGATAAGAGTTGAGGGAGCATCGGAGGTTTTAAACAGTGCCGATGATATTTTTTTAAGAAGTTTCAATGTAGCCAGAAGCGAAAAATTTTATCCTCAACCCGACATTACAGCTAACGGTGGCTGGAAATTCAAAAACAAAAACGATGTAGTATGGTTTTCGGCTGTGGGATATTTCTTCGCCGCCAAACTTAGAGCAGCCTTAAATGTACCTGTGGGAATAATAAATTCATCTTACGGTGGAACCCCTATTGAGAGTTGGATACCTGAAAATTTTACCGGCAATTCCGTTTTTGATTCAAAAAGAGTTGAAAGGGCAGATGAGATTCGGCTCAATTCGTTGGGAAGTGAAGCTGCTGTTGACCGGTTTACCAATTGGATTGCAAAATCGCAGAAGTGTGAAAGCAAAGTGCTTGCAGCAAATATGGAAGATAAACTTGCAACCCTTGAGCTACCTAATTATTTCTACAATACTCCCAGAGGTGAGTCTTTAGGAGGAACTATGTTGTATAAAAAAATAAAGATTGCACATCCTTCCGAACTGGAACTTAATCTGCCTCAAATAGACCGAAATTGTCAGATTTTCTTTAACGGAGAACTCATACATCAAGCTATTTTGCCTTCTCAGGCTTACAGGCATCCAAAAGTTAAGATTGACTCCGGCTTAGTTAAGGAGGGAGAAAATTTGCTGGCAATAAATATGATAACCACGCTGTGGAACGGTGGTATCGTGGGTTCTCCCGAAGAGATGTTCATAAAAACAGCCGATTCTGTTATACCGCTTGCCGGAAATTGGTTCTTTAAAAAAACATTTGAGTTAAGTCAAGTATCCCCTGTTCCACAAGAGGGATTGCCTAATGCATTTTTAATTTCATCGCTCTATAACGGAATGATTGACCCGCTTAAAAGATATGCCGTAAAAGGATTTTTATGGTATCAGGGGGAGGCAAACATAAGCAATTCAAGTCAGTATCCATTGATGTTAAGCAATTTAGCCGGCGGATGGCGTAATGCATGGGGAGTTGATCTGCCTTTTTACTATGTGCAGATAGCGCCATGGAGCTATTCCGGTCACTCAAACACAGAAGCCGCTCTTATGAGAAGCATTATGTCCGATTCTTGCAAAAGTATTTCAAATTCTGCCGTTGTCCTTACCGGCGATCTGGGTGATTCTTTGAATATTCACCCTTCCAAAAAGAGAGAAGTAGGCGAAAGACTTGCATTAAAAGCTCTGTCAAAAACATATGGTATAAAAAAGTATGATATTGATTATCCGGTAGTTAAAAGCGCTAAAAAAGAGGGTTTTAAAGTTGTTTTGATCATAGAAGAAACTTATGGTCAAATTATAGTTAATCCAGGAGCCAATACCTTCGAAATGTCGGAAGATGGAATAAATTATTTTAAAAGTAGTTTTGAAATCAGGGGTAATAAGATAATTTTGCAGTGCGATAAAGTGAAGAGCCCAAAATTCGTAAGACACGCTTTTCGCAACAGTTCAAAGGTTAATGTATTAAATGCAAAAATGCTTCCTTTGAATTTATTTACCATAACTCTTAAAAATTGAAGAATATGAAAATTCATCGTTCAAAATTTCTCTTATCGTTTGCATTAATATTGATTTCATTTTCACTAAATGCCCAGTTTAAACCAGTTGGAAATTCGGCCGTTTGGCAGATTGGTTTTAATGAGGAGTTTGTCGATAATTTAAATTTGAAAGAGAGATATGCCGATGAAATTAAAAATATCGAAGCTAAAACTAAAGGAGGCCCTGGAATAGATAATGTGCTTGATGCTCTTTTTGTTGGTAGTTCATCAATTCGCGGTTGGCGTTCAGTTGGAGAAGATATGAAGCCTCTCTCTGTTCTGAATAATGGTTTTGGAGGTTCTACCATCAGAGATATTTTGTACCATTACGATGTCGTAGTAAAACCATTTAAAACAAAAAAGATTGTGCTTTACGTGGAGAATGACATTATAATTGAATCATCACTCGATACATACATTCTGTTTGATTTGTTCAGAATTTTTACTCACAAAGTCTTTGCTGATTTTCCGGGAGTAAAACTTTATATTATCTCTCTAAAACCATCGCCATCTAGAGCTAACGTTTTTGAAAAACAGACTCTTATTAACGAGATGTTAAAAAATTATGCCCAACATGTAGATAATCTCGAATATATAGATGTAGCTTCAAAAATGATGATAAACGGAGAGATTGACACAACTCTGTTTATAGGCGATAAACTTCACATGAACCCTAAAGGGTATGCGCTCTGGACTCAAATTGTGAAGCCCATGCTCATGAATTAATGTTTTTTTCTGAACATTTTCTGCTGTTTTCTTTTACAGTTTTGCGAAGTGAGAGTTAACTTTGCAGAACTTTTTTAACATAAATTTTTTAATTATGAAAAAGATAATTTCATTAATTCTCGTCTCAGGCATTGTCTTAGGCGGATGCGGAACCATGAACAACACATGGAAGGGGACTTTACTTGGAGCAGGTGGCGGTGCCGCTTTAGGAGCAGGCATAGGAGCATTGGCAGGCAAAGGTAAGGGTGCTGCAATAGGTGCAGCAATAGGAACCGCTGTTGGTGCAGGTACCGGAGCATTAATCGGAAGGAAGATGGATAAGCAGAAGGCAGAACTTGAAAAGATTCAAGGAGCTCAGGTAGATACAGTTAAAGACAAAAATGGATTAACTGCAATTAAAGTCACCTTTGCAGACGGAATTCTTTTCCAAACAGGTAAAAGTTTACTTAACACCACCTCTCAAAAAGCTTTGAATGAGTTTGCCTTATCTCTTAAAAATTCACCTGATACCGACGTTAATATTTATGGTCATACCGACAACACAGGTTCGCGCGAGGTAAATCAAAAACTTTCGGAAGAGAGAGCTGCAACTGTTAAGAATTATTTAGTAAATAACGGAGTAGCTGCAACAAGGCTTGCTACAAAAGGATATGCTTTTGACGATCCGATTGCCGATAACTCAACTGCAGACGGCAGGGCAAAGAACAGAAGGGTCGAGATATATATATCTGCCAACAGCGATATGATTAAGAAGGCCGAAGCCGGAACACTTAAATAACCTCAAACATTCGGTTTATAGAGATTATTGCTTTCTCTCTTGTGGCTGCATCGACCTTAATTTCGGGTTGTTCGTTTTCAAGGGCAAGCAAGACCTTCTCAAGAGTGGCACGTTTCATATTCCCGCAAAGAGCCCTTTCCGAAACAGGAATGTACTCTTTGTGGGAATCTCTTTTATTAAGTTCATGAATAATCTCTTTCTCGGTACCTATTACAAATTGCTTTTTACTGGAAGCCATTACGTGACTTACCATTCCTGATGTAGAATAGAAGAACACTCGTTTATTTTCAATCAATTCAATATCGTTTGAACAAAGACTCTCCGGATGGATCAGAACGTCGGCATCGGGGTACTGCTCCATCTTAGTACGAACCATTTCCGAGCTGAATTTGTTGTGTACACAGCAATTACCCTCCCAAATTTCAATATCCCTGCCTGTAGTAAGTTTAAGATATGTACCCAAATTCTTGTCGGGAGTAAAAAGAATCTTCTTCCCGGATGGAATCGAATCAATTATCTTGCGGGCATTTGCCGAAGTACAACAGATATCGGTATGTGCTTTAACTGAGGCTGTTGTGTTTACATAAGATACAACAATCCCATCAGGATTATTTTCTTTCCATGCAATCAGGTCATCTGCCTTAATACTTGCTGCAAGTGAACAACCTGCTCTGTTGTCGGGGACTAAAACTTTTTTGTCGGGAGCAATAATAGATGCAGTTTCGGCCATGAAGTTTACTCCGCAAAAGAGAATTATTTTTGCATCGGTTTTAGCCGCCGCTTTTGAAAGGGCAAGAGAATCGCCAAGTATATCGCTGATATCCTGAATTTCGGGCTTTGAGTAGTAGTGTGCAAGAATGACAACCTCTTTCTCTTTTTTAAGCCTGAGAATTTTATTGACAATTTCTTCTCTCTCCATCTCTTAACTTTCCACAACAATATTCATACTAATGTCGAGTGCCTTAACTGAGTGAGTGAGCGCACCAACGCTTATGAAATCGACACCGGTTTGGGCAACCTCTTTTATGCGCTCAAGCGACATATTCCCCGATGCCTCAGTTTTTGCCCTATTGCCAATAAATTTAACGGCTTCGGTCATCTGCGCAGTAGTCATATTGTCGAGCATAATAATATTTGCCCCCGATTGTACAGCCTCATTAACCTCTTGCATATTTGTGACTTCAACCTCAATTTTAATTGAAGAGGGAACTGTCGATTTAATTTGGCCAACCGCATTCAAAATACCACCCGCAACCTTAATGTGATTATCTTTTATAAGTACCATATCGTACAAGCCGATTCTGTGATTAGTTCCGCCACCGTCTTTTACTGCTTTTTTATCGAGCATCCTCAATCCCGGTACAGTTTTCCTTGTATCCAAAACCTTAGTTTGCGTATTTTCAAGTGCAGATACATATTTAGAAGTCTCAGTAGCAATACCGGAGAGGCGTTGCAGAAAATTGAGAGAGGTTCTCTCTGCGCTTAAAAGTGCGCGATAACTGCCCTCTACCTTAAGTATTTTGTCGCCGCGTTTAACCTTGTCGCCGTCATTTACAAATTTTGTGCATACTGTATCTTTATCCAACTCTTTGAAAACTGCAATTGCAATATCAATTCCCGAAATAACACCATCTGCCTTCATTGTCATCTCAGCTACTGCCTTTGTTGATTCAGGCACTAATGAATTCGTGGTTATGTCGCCCCCCGCGATATCTTCTTCGATCGCAAGCTTGATTATTGATTTAATTAATTGATCTTCTGTCATAACTTCTACAATTTTTTATTATCAACCGGTATAACGGTTATATCTCTGTTTTTTTGCTGAATAATGTGGAACAACCAACGTTTGTCTTCTGAAGGAAAATCTTCTCTGAAGTGTCCACCCCGGCTCTCTTTCCTATAAAGTGCCGACTGTAAAATGAGGCTTGCTACTGTAAGCAGATTTGTTCCGGCTTTTGTGTAAAATTCGTTACAATCTTTCGGCAAAGATATTTTTAATTGATTTATTCTATTAATTCCATCTCGTAAAATGCCTTCACTCCTTATAATTCCGGCACATTCAGACATAATTTTTTCGACTCTCTCTTTTGTTTGGTAAAGCCAACTTTTATTGTTTTCATCAACAAATGTGCTAGTCTTGAAATTTAAATCAGTTGCAAATCCGGTTATCTGCCTGGCACTCTCAACCGCCCTGTAGCTGAATACCAGGCACTCCATCAAAGAGTTGGATGCCAGTCTGTTTGCCCCCATCATTCCATTTGAAGCCATCTCCCCGGTAACATAAAGATTTTCGATATTCGTCTTTCCTTGTTTGTCGGTTCTAACTCCTCCAACCATATAGTGAGCAGCAGGAGCTACAGGAATTTTTTTAGTAAGGTCAAATCCGTTTTCCAGGCATTTGCGATATATATTCGGGAAACGAGATACAATAATGTCGGGATTTATATGCTCGAGCGACAGGATAACATATGGCTCCTTTTGATTTTTAATCTCCTTATAAATTGACCTGGCAACAATATCTCTGGGAGCCAACTCTGCTTTTTCATGTATATTTTTCATGAAGCGCTCTCCAGCCGAGTTTAAAAGAATGGCCCCTTCGCCTCTTACAGCCTCGCTTATTAAATATGATTCTCCCGATTCGGTATAGAGTGTTGTTGGGTGAAATTGAATGAATTCCATATCGGCAATTTTACAACCGGCATCGTATGCTAATGCAATGCCGTCTCCCACAGAGGTTTCAGGGTTGGAAGTGCGGTCATAAATTGCAGATGCACCACCTAGAGATAAAATAGTGTTATCTCCGGTAAATATTTCCTCTTTTTTGTTTTCGATATCCCACACCTTAAGACCAATACATTGTTTATCGGAAGTTATGATTTCAGTAACAGAGTTGTTTTCAAAGAGAAAAATATTCTCCTTTGAAATCACTTTCTCTATCATAAATTCTGTCAGTCTTTTTCCGGTAGCATCTCCTCCTGAATGAAGAATCCTTCTTTTATTGTGTCCTCCTTCCAATCCAAGCATAAATGTTCCATGGTCGGAGTCGAACTTCATTCCTGCTTCTACTAATTCTTTGATTCTGAGAGGTCCTTCGTTCACAAGTATATCCACGACTGAGCTGTCACATAACCCTCTTCCTGCAACAATAGTATCTTCAAAATGAAATTCAGGGGAGTCATTTTCGTCGGTCACAGCAGCAATTCCACCTTGCGCAAAATATGAGTTGCTTTGACGTAATTGCCCCTTAGTAATAAGTGCCACATTGCCGTATAGAGAGGCTCTGTATGCCGAATAAAGCCCTGCTAATCCACTTCCGGCTACTAAAAAATCAAAATGACGCATATCGTAAATTTGAACTGCGAAAGTACGCTTTCTCTTTTTAATATTCGAAATAATTGTTACCATAAAGTTAATTTTATAGAATTATAGATATAAAAGGGATAACCTATTATAATATTTATTTAATTTTGCAAGGATTTATATAGAATTTTAAAAAAAAGTATTAGATGATGAAAAAATGGCTTGCTATATCCCTGCTCTTTAGCGCATTGTCGTCATGTGTAAAAATGCCGGACTCAGAAGTTATAAAGACTATAGATAACTTAATAATACCGGCAGACTTTAACTGGAAAACAGTAAAAGAACTTACTATAAGCGTGGGTGTTACATCAGACGGTTCCCCTGCCGGAAGTATACACATAATTAAAATATTCAACTCTCCTTTATTGACTAATGGAGCTTTGATTGCGACAGGTGCTGCAAAACCGGGTTCACCATATGTTGTGAAAATCTCGGTTGCTACTCCTACTTCGACTCTATACGTTCAAGAGATAAAACCAAATGGTCTGGTTTCTGTTGTTCCGTTGAATGTAACTTCGGCAAATTTGTCGTTAACAATGCTAAATACACCCGGTATAGATGCTGCAATTGATAACCAAGCAGCATTTAAATCGGCAAATGCAACTTTTACTTCGCCTGTAATTGCTATTCCGACAAATTACGATGTAACGGTAAATAATAATAATACTCTGCAGTTAACCGGTTTCAATACCGGTGAATCATCGGCATACGGTAATACTTACAAATCGTATATTATCCCTGCCGGATTTACCAGAACTGCGAATATTGATTTTGGTAACTGGCTTAGCCACTCTATACTGTTTGTACAAGGTACTTTGAATATTTCCAGAGCTGTTGCTCTGAACAAATGTTCAATCGTTGTACTTAACGGAGGTAAGGTTACTGTTGATGGTGTCTCAAACGGCGGCGGAAATACCGCAACCATTCCGATAATTGAAGTTAAGACCGGCGGAACCTTTATATCGACTTCCGATATGAATATTTCTAACGGTGTAAAGATTGTTAATAAAGGAACTTATACAGCTGAAGGTTCCAGAGTTGATCTTGATGTTAACAGCTCAAGTAAGTTTTATAATGAAGGCACTTTAAATGTCAACTCTAACAGAGCACTTTTCAGTGTTACAAATTACTCTTCTTTCTACAATTCGGGTACAGTGAATGCTACCGAAGTTAATCTCACTTCTTATGGTACATATTTGAACGATCCGGGTGCTGTTACAAATGTCGGTACTTGGTATCAATCAAATAATACCATATTAGATAACTATGGTGAGATTGCCGCAACTGTTCAATTTGGAAATTCAGGAGGAGGAACAGTAAATAACTTCTGTAGAATTGCTGCTCTCAACACAAGTTTCCAGCAAATGACCCTTAACCAGCAATCGGGGTCTCTTTTAAATACAGGTACATTCAGTGTAAATAACAGTACTATTAACATGTTCGGTACGAGCATGTTCCTAACAGGCGATATTACTGCCGTTTATGGAATGACACTTACCTCATCTTCTACTGTTTTTGCTCTATTTAAATGTACCGGTAATATTCCGGATATGAGATATGCTGCTTCAACTGTTTCCGGTAAAATTGAATTTGTACATACAAATCTTACTACCGGAACCGGAACAAACGGAGCTGGACTGTACTCTGCATCTTTTGTTAACGGTGCAGTTTTAACCAAAACGCAAACTGTTA
>CAZOOH010000071.1:0-8909 GCA_964581375.1 uncultured Muribaculaceae bacterium | reverse complement strand
CCTTCTCAATAATCTGATTACAAATAGAGAGTTGTGTTTTTCTATTGTCTATAGCAAGCAACGCACGGGCATGTCCCATTGAGATTTTATCGGCCTTAATAGCAAGTTGAATTTCGGCCGGTAGTTTCAATAAACGCAAATAATTTGTTACAGTACTCCTTTTTTTACCTACTCTGTCGGCCATCTCCTCCTGAGTAAGGTTGCACTCCTCAATCAATCTGTAAAAACCCAGTGCGGTTTCAATGGCATTAAGATCGCTTCGTTGGATGTTTTCAACAATTGCCATTTCAAGCATCTCTTGATCATTTGCCTTTCTGATGTATGCAGGAATGATTTTAAGACCGGCAAGCTGAGATGCTCTGAATCGCCGTTCTCCGCTGATTATTTGGTATTTGCCCTCTTTTGTTTCTCTGACTGTAATTGGTTGAATTACACCCATAGATTTTATTGAATCGGCCAATTCGGCAAGTTGTGATTCATCAAATGTTGTTCGGGGTTGAAAAGGATTTGCGATAATCTTTTCTACAGGAATATCCGAAATAGAAGCAAGAGAAGTCGGCTGTTCAGTTTTAACTTGTTTGTTAAAGGCCATGTCATTGGCGTCGGAAATAAGGGCTCCAAGACCCTTCCCTAAAGCTGCTTGATGTTTCATTTTTCCTCGTTCTTTTTGATTATCTCCTTACCAAGGTTAAGATAACTGTTTGTACCGGCAGATACTGCATCGTATAAAATTACAGGTTTCCCGTGAGAAGGAGCTTCCGAAAGTTTTACGTTTCTTTGGATTACAGTATCAAAAACCATATCGTTAAAGTGATGTCTTACCTCTTCTACTACTTGATTTGCAAGTCTTAAGCGACCATCGAACATTGTCAGCAAAAAGCCCTCAATTTTTAATGCCGTATTCAATCTGTTCTGAACTAATTTTATTGTATTAAGTAGTTTGCCTAATCCTTCAAGCGCAAAAAATTCACATTGAACAGGAATTATAACAGAGTCGGCAGCAGTGAGAGAGTTAATTGTAATGAGTCCAAGAGAAGGTGAGCAGTCGATTATAATATAATCATAATCATTTTTGATTTTAGAAATTGCTTTTTTAAGCACTTGCTCTCTCTCAGGGATATTAAGAATTTCAATTTCGGCACCAACAAGGTTGATATGAGATGGGGCTAAATACAAATTTTCGATTGCAGTTTTAAGCAATATTTTGCCCAGCTCAATCTTTCCGATAAGTGCTTCGTACAGCGTTGCCATAGAATCGGAATCGGGATCAAAATTAAAACCTGAAGTAGAATTGGCTTGCGGGTCGGCATCAATTAACAAGACTCTCTTTTCCATAACAGCCAGAGAGGCCGCCAGATTGATTGCTGTTGTAGTTTTTCCGACTCCCCCTTTTTGATTGGCAATAGCTATTACTTTTCCCATATAATGTGTAGTTGTTTTTTTCTCTAAGCTTACAAAGTTAAAAAATCTATTTTTTTGCACAATTAAAGTTTATACTTTTGTAAAGATAAGATTAATTAAACATGGTAAAAGAGGGATGGATGGTAATTGTAAATCCTAAGGCCGGCAGCGGAAAAGGATTGAAGGACTGGCCTGTGATTTCAAATACAATGAATCGTTTCGGTCTCGATTTTACATGTGTTTTTACGGAACACAAATATCACGCCGTCGAACTAACAGTCAAATCTATCAAAGACGGGTATAGAAAAATAGTAGCAATAGGAGGTGACGGCACTATTCACGAAATTGTCAACGGAATTTTTATTCAACAAGTTGTTCCTACTACCGAAATTTTATTATCGGTGATTCCATCAGGAACTGGGAACGATTGGGTAAGAATGTACGGGATAACACAAACATACAGAGATGCCGTTCAATCTATGGTCGACGAGAAATCAGTTTTTCAGGATGTGGCAAAAATTGAATTCTTTGAATCTAAGGTAAAACAACAAAGGTTTATGGCAAATGTTGCCGGAATGGGATTCGATGCCGAAGTTACCAAAGGTTATAACAGGCTTAAAGATAATGGCAAGTCGGGAAGAAAAATGTATCTTATGAGCGTTATCAAAGTTTTCTTTTGGTATATATCAGGCCGCTTTAAAATTATTACCGACGGAAAACTCTTTTATGAAGGATTGCTCTTTTCATCGTCTGTGGGAATAGGCAAATATAACGGAGGCGGGATGGTGCAGATGCCTGAGGCCGAAACTGACGATGGATTAATGGATATTACTGCTATTAAAAATATTAATAAATTTCTAATTATCAGAGATTTCGGGAAACTATACAGCGGCAGAATATTTGAAAACAGAGGAGTAATTCATACGAAAGCAAAGGTTATAGAGATAGAGACAAGCCCGAATACAAGAATCGAGATTGACGGCGAAATTATGGGTTACTCACCATTCAGGTTTGAATTAATCCCTCAAAGTATAAGAGTAGTGGTGGGTCCTAAATTTGGAATTTAATACTATAAAGGATCTACGTCTATAATGAATTTGATGCCTCCGTAAAAACCTTCGGCATCTGCAATTATTTTATTTACAGCTCTTTTTATCTCTCTTCCCGATTTCGATTTAGGAATTTTCAAAATGAATCTTTGAGAAAAACTTTTATCGAAATTTTCGGGATCAAATGGTCCGTCAAATGTTAATCCATCTATAGACGAGAAAAGGTGAGTAAATCTTTTGCTTGCCTTATTGATATTCTCCGGATAATTTCCCGAAATTGTCAAATGAATAATTCTTATAAAGGGAGGATAGCCGAACTCTTTTCTCTCTTTCATTAATTTATCTACCGAGTCCTCTCCTTGTCTGATTGACAGAAAGATTGCATTGTTTACGGAAGCAGTCTGAATAATAACGCAACCCTTCTTATTCTCCCTTCCTGCTCTTCCGGCCAGTTGATAAATCGTTTGCAATGCTCTCTCTCCCGATCTGAAGTCGGTTTGATTTAACAGTGATTCTGCGAAAAGTAAAGCTGCTATATTCAGTCCCGGAAAATGGAACCCCTTGCCGGTCATTTTGTTACTGACTAGGATGTCATATTTGCGGGAAGTAAAATCATTCAGAATCTTTTTTTCTTCGCTTTTTTTAGATGATGTATCAATGTCATATCGAACAATTTTTGCTTCAGGAAAGATATCTTTTAGCTGTTTTTCAATTATTTTGGTACTCAGTTCAATCTGAGGGGAGTAGACATTCTTTTTTGCAGATACTATTAAAGCTTGATCGCCATCTGCCAAAGATTTCCTGAGCATCTCCACAAGGTATCCCGATAAAATTCCATGCATCTTTCCGTTTTTTGTATCGAATACAGTCTCTACAATTTTAATATCGGGTGGAGGAATTTCATGGAACCTCTTGCTCAGTTTAACTTCTGAAAGTTTGCCTTCACTAATGTTCAAAAGAGATTCAAATGAAGGAGTCGAACTTCCTAAAATAATTTGGGCTTTATGTAATTTGGCCAGGACAATCGATGAGTCTCTTGCATTATATCGAGGAGCAGGCTCGAATTGTTTGAAAGAAGGGTCTTGCTCTTCGTCCACAATAACTAAGCCTAAGTTTCTGAAAGGTAAAAATATAGCCGAACGAACTCCAATTATTAAGTAAGGTATATTGTTCCCGGCAAGATTGGCTATAATTTTAAGTTTTGCAGAGCTGGTTTGTTTAGAATTATATATAAGAATATTTTCCGGAAAATAATCTTGCGCCCTCTTTATAATTTGCTGGCTAAGTGCTATTTCCGGTAAAATAAGCAGTGTGCTTTTACCATTGTTTAAATTCTCCTGAGTAAGTCTGAAGTACAATTCACTCTTTCCTGACCCTGGTTCCCCTCTTAAAATAACCGGATTATTGCCCGAGAACTCATTCTTAATTCCGCTTAATGCTTCCTCTTGTTCTATTGAGAGTTCAGGTAATAATTTTGTTGTGCAAGATTTCGCTTTGGAGGTTCGACTCTTTTTGTTTGACAACTCTTTTACAAGACCGGGATAGGCTGCTTTATAGACCTCTCCGACAGTACACATATAATAATCGGAAATCCACTTCCAGAATGCAAAATCTGCCTCACTTATTACCGGCAGATTTGTTGTTGCAATAACCTCCTTAACTTTTCCATTGTAACCGCCCCTGCTCTCAGAGATTTCTGAAACCGCAGCAATATACTCTCTGCCGGCAAGATTTATCTTAACCTGACTGCCAATAATTATACACTCCCTGAGCGGTCCGGGAATTGCATAGAAAATATCCCGCCTGAGTTTTAATGGCGGAATAACTTTGGCATACAGAGTTTTAGAATGCATTCTATAGTTTTGATATATATTCGGCTACCTCGTCTAATAACCATTTAGGAGTCGAAGTTGCACCGCAAATTCCCACTTTGTTACCCTGTTCAAACCAACCTTTCTCAATTTGTGAAGAGTCTTCAACGTTATAAGTTCTTGAATTTACCGATTTGCATAAATCAAAAAGCACCTTTCCGTTGGAGCTCTCCTTCCCGGAAACGAAAATAATAACATCATGATTTTTTGCAAACTCTTTGAGATGCGGTTGACGTGAAGAGACCTGCCCGCAGATTGTATTGAATGCTTTAAATTTATCGGAAGGTCCTCCGTCAGTAACAATACGCTCTTTAATGGATTCACAAAGTTTCTGATACTCATCGGTATCTTTGGTAGTTTGAGAAAAGAGGTTTATAGGTTTTGTAAAATCTATTTTATTTAAATCCTTTTCGCTGTGAATAATAATAACATCGCCATTGACTTGACCGGCAAGACCGTTAACTTCGGCATGTCCCTCTTTCCCGAAAATAACAACACTTCCGCCAGTCTCCTTCATCTTAGCGTATGCAACCCTTACTTTAGACTGTAATTTCAATACTACCGGACATGTACAATCAATAATTTTCAGGTTATTTTTTTTTGCAGTCTCATAACTTTGTGGAGGTTCACCATGTGCTCGGAACAATACAATTCCGCTCTTTAAAGATTCTAGATCTTTATAATTAATTACCCCCAAACCCTTATTTTCCAGTCTTTTTAACTCAGAATTATTATGAACAATCGACCCTAGAGAAAATAGCTCACTCTCCTTAGAGAGAACATTTTCCGCTTCCTCAATTGCCCTGACAACACCATAACAAAAACCCGATTTGTTATCTATTTCGACTTTTAGTTCCATCGTTCTTCAATAATTTTTATAATCATATCAAGTTGCTCATTGACAGTCATATTGCTGTTGTCAATTAGAATTGCTTCAGGTGATTTTCGCAATGGTGCAACCTCTCTGTTTTGGTCAATAGAATCTCTCTCTATAACGTTTCTGAGAATCTGTTCGAAATCGGGGTTTTCACCGGAAGCAACCATTTCATCGAATCTCCTTTTTGCTCGTACTTGCGGATTGGCTGTCATAAAGATTTTGAGTTCTGCATTCGGAAATACAACTGTTCCAATATCCCTGCCATCCATAACAACACCTTTTTCCTTGCCAAGTTCATGAAGAATATTATCGACATAGTTCCTCACAAGAGACAAACGAGCTATAAAGCTCACTTTTTCAGATACTTCAATGCTTCTTATTTTTTTTTCGACATTAATTCCGTTTAAAAATAACTCGCTCTTGCCAGCCTCTGTCGTGAATCTGAATTCACTTTTCAAATTATTAAGTGATTCTTTAAGGGAAACCTCGTTAACCTGATTCTTTTCGTCAATAAATTCGTTTTCTAAAGCAAAAAGTGTAACGCCTCTGTATAGTGCACCTGTATCGACGTAAATATAAGAGAGTTTTTCTGCCAGAAGTCTGGCAAAAGTACTCTTACCGGTAGATGAGTATCCGTCTATTGCAATTATTATTTTAGCCTTTTTCATTACGGCAAACATACATAAAAATCAGTTATCTTTGTAAAAATTATATTGATGAAAATTGCCATCCTGGATTTAGGAACAAACGTATATAATCTGCTCTTGGCTCATGTAAACGAGACAGAATATTCAATAATAAAAATAATGAAAGTAGCGGCTAAGCTCGGTGAGGGCGGGCTTGCAGATGGTATCCTTTCACCGGCGGCTTTTTCAAACTCAGAGTATGCTCTCAAAAAAATCTTAATAGCAACCGAGGCCGAAGGCGATGTCGAAAAAATCTATGCTTTTGCCACATCTGCCGTAAGAGATGCTAAGAATGAAGCAGAGTTCGTAAAAAATATAAAGTCAAAATTTGATATTGATGTCGAGGTGATTTCGGGTGAGAGAGAAGCCGATCTTATTTTCAAGGGTGTGAGTGAATCGATGTTTCTTTACGATGAAACTGTTTTGGTACTTGATATCGGTGGTGGAAGCAATGAATTTATTATTGCTCGAAAAAATGATATACTTTGGAAAAAAAGTTTTCCTATTGGTGTAGCCAGAATGAAGGAGATGTTCTCTCCGAGCGATCCTATTAAGATTTCTGAAGTTGAAAAAGCTACCGAATTTTTCGATACTGAGCTTTCGGAGCTTTGGGCAATGTGCGAAAAATTCAGGCCGGAGATTCTCATTGGTGCTTCCGGTTCATTCGACACTCTCAGGGAGATGATGTATTTCAGAGATTTGGAATCTGCTGTACCATGCAAAGAACTGGATTTGGATAAGTACAGAGAGCTGCACAAATTACTTCTTATTTCTAACAAGGCTGAGAGATTGAGAATTGAAGGAATGTCGCCGTTAAGGGCCGATTTTATGGTGCTGGCGTCGGTATTTATAATTAAAGTCATTGAGAGGTCAGGAATCAGGCAGATGTTTCAATCGGCATACTCTTTGAAGGAGGGTGTACTGTTTGAAAAGTTTTATAATTTGAATAAGGGCGAAAGTATATGAAAATTTTGATAGTTGACGACGAAAAAAGCATCAGGAATGCTTTAAAAGATATTCTTGAATTTGAAGGGCACGAAGTAGTTTTGGCTTCGGATGGTGTTGAGGGGTTGTCACTTGCAACATCTGCCTCATACGATGCCATCTTTTCGGATATCAAAATGCCGAATATGGACGGAGTTGAGCTTCTTGACCGTTTAACAGAAGCCGGAATTGATACGGCTATTATCATGATTTCCGGTCATGGTTCAATAGATACCGCTGTTGAGTGTATAAAAAAAGGTGCCTTTGATTTTATTCAGAAACCTTTGGACTTGAATCGGATACTTATTACCCTTAGGAATGCAACCGACAAAACTACACTTGTAAAGGAGACTAAATTCCTAAAGAAGAGAGTTTCAAAAATACCGGAAATTGTTGGAGTTTCTCCTGCTATTATGCAGATAAAAGAGATGATCGACAAAATTGCTCCTACCGATGCCAGGGTACTTATTACCGGATCAAACGGTACGGGAAAAGAACTTGTGGCCAGATGGTTGCACGAAAAAAGTGGTAGAAATGAGATGCCTTTTATTGAAGTTAACTGCGCTGCAATACCTGGAGAACTTATTGAGAGTGAGCTTTTTGGACACGAAAAAGGAGCTTTTACATCGGCAGTTAAGCAACATAAAGGAAAATTTGAACAAGCCGATGGCGGAACCCTTTTCCTGGACGAGATTGGCGATATGAGCCTTGCTGCTCAGGCAAAAGTTTTAAGAGTTCTTCAGGAAAACAAATTAAGCAGGGTCGGGAGCGACAAAGATATTAATGTAAAAGTAAGAGTTATTGCAGCTACAAATAAAAATCTGCCGGATGAGATTACAAAAGGCTCATTCAGAGAAGACCTCTATCATCGTCTTAGTGTCATTGTTGTTCATGTACCGCCTCTTTGTGAACGTGCCGGAGATATCCCGATTCTTACAAAATATTTTATTTCTGAAATTTGCGAAGATAGCGGAATGCCATTCCGTGAAATTGACGAAGATGCTCTCAATGAGCTATCTACTTACAAATGGACAGGAAATATAAGAGAGCTCAGAAACGTTGTAGAAAGGTTACTGATACTTGGAAATAAAAGAATAACTCTTGAAGATGTGAAGATGTATGCCAGTCCTGTCTTTAAATAGAGAATTGAATACTCTATTCTCTTTCGATACGCAAACTTTGAATTGAATTACCTTCAGGTTGGATTTTTACGAACAGTGTAACTCTGAAAACACTACCACCCGCCGATAAATTACCGACGGCATATTTCATTGGGACTTTGCCGCTTTTATGTACTATTGTAAAGGTTTTGGGGGTGTAGTTAGTAAAGAAATCTTTTAAAACCTGTTTCGCCTGGTTTTTACTGGAAACGTTTACATTTCCCAAAATATCAATTTCCAAACTGTGAGCAAACCATGCAGATAGTCTTTCGGCATCGCCATTCTGAATATATTTGGCTATCGGCACAAACACATCTTGATCGTCTTGCTGTTGCTGCTGTTGCTGCTGTTGTGCAAATAATGACCCAAAAGTTAATAATACTGAACTCAGTATTGTCAGAACAAATCTCATTATTAAAAAATTTTACTATTGCAAAAACAAAAGCAAAAATCGAGCCATTTAAAAATTTTAATCTTACATTTGTGTATGAAGATTACTCTGCTTACAGTAGGAAAAACAGATTCAGGATATCTTAAAGCAGGCATTTCCGATTATCTGGAGAGGCTGGTTCATTATATACAGTTTAATATCATTGAGATTTCGGCTCAAAAGAATCGTTCATCTTTAAACCAGGAACAAATTAAAGAGTGGGAGGGCGAAGAAATTTTAAAGATAGTGAAAGATTCCGACGAACTTGTTTTGTTGGATGAGAGGGGCGATTTATTAAGTTCACAGGATTTTGCCACTTTTATACAAAATAAGATGCTCAACAGTACAAAGAGCATAGTTTTTGTTGTTGGTGGAGCATACGGATTTTCTAAACGAGTCTATGAGAGATCAAATAAAAAAGTATCATTGTCGGCAATGACATTTTCGCACC
>CAZOOH010000070.1:0-8977 GCA_964581375.1 uncultured Muribaculaceae bacterium | reverse complement strand
TTTAGCATCATCAATAGCCTCCTTTACATACTCAATGCCAATAACTTTCTTTGCCAATGAAGCTACAAAAAGAGCAATCGTTCCTGTTCCTGTATATAGATCATAAACAATTTCATTACCCTTAAGATCGGCAAATTCTCTCGCAATTGAATATAATTGATAAGCTTGTTCAGAATTAGTTTGGAAAAAGGATTTAGGACCAATTCTAAATTTCAAATTTTCCATTGTTTCATAAATCGCATCATCTCCCGAAAAATTAATACATTCCAAATCGGAAAAATTATCATTTTTCTTACTATTAATAATATAGTTAAGCGATACAATTTGCGGAAAATTATTTTTTATGGCATTCAGTAGCATAATACGCTCATTCTTAGACTCAAATGCAAAGATGACAATAACCATAACATCTCCTTTGACTGTGTTTCTTATTACCAGATTTCTAAGAAACCCTGTTTGTTCCCTTAAATCAAAAAATTCAAGATTGTTATTTAGAGCAAAGTCCTTAACAAAGAGCCTTATAGCATTTGAAGGTTCCGGTTGCAACCAACATTTTTTAACATCCAGAACTTTGTCAAAATAGCCGGTTATGTGAAAACCCAATCCATTCCTTTCAATTTCGGATAACGATTCAATTTCACCTTTAGATTCAATCCATCGTTTATTGGAAAATGTATATTCTAATTTATTGCGATATTCAGTCGTCTTTTCTGAATTAAGTGCCAATGGAATTTCGGGAAATGTAAGTTTTCCGATTCTTGTAAATTGATCAACAACCTGTTGTGTTTTATATTCAAGCTGCATCTGATAGGGTAGTGCCTGCCATTTACAACCTCCACATACTGAATAATGGCTGCAAAAAGGATCAATTCTTTGGACAGATGGTTTTACCATATTCACAATATAGCCTTCAAGATATCCCTTTCTTTTAATATTAACCTGTACATCTACTACATCGCCTGGTATTGCATGTGGTACAAACAGAACTTTTCCGTTGACATGTGCAATCGCTTTACCTTCCGATGCAATTCCATCAATTACAATACCTTCCAAAAACTCTTTATCTCTTCTTCCCATATCTATATTAATGATTCGCGAAATTAGCTTTTTTTTGTAAATTCGCCTGATATCTTTTCAATATTCACAATCAATCACTAAAATGTAACACAATTTATATTATGTTAAATAAGACTATCGGAAAAGAAATAACCGGTTTTGGAGCATTAATTATATTGTCTACCGGTATCACAGGTCAAAACAAGCCAAATATCATTTACGTAATGTCTGATGACCATGCTTCAAACGCCGTCAGTGCATATAATGGAATGTTATCAAAAGTATTACCTACTCCCAATATTGACAAAATCGGAAAAGAAGGCGCAATTTTAAATGCATGCTTTGCAACCAATTCAATCTCAACACCAAGCAGAGCTACAATACTTACCGGACAATACAGCAATAAAAATGGTGTATATACATTATCCGACAGATTGGATACTACAAAACAAACATTAGCCAAAATTTTAAAGTCAAACGGCTATACAACTGCTATGGTCGGTAAATGGCACTTGGTTACCGAGCCCAAAGGTTTTGACACATATGCCTGTTTAGTGGGACAAGGAATCTATAATAACCCTCCTCTTATAGAAAGTACCAGAAAAGACGGAAAATCGTTTGAAGAATCAAAAGGAAAAAAATATATTGGAAATTCTGAAGATATTGTCACAGATAGAACAATAAAATGGTTAGATAGTGAAAGAGATAAATCGAAACCCTTTTTTGTGATGTGCCACTTCAAAGCTCCTCACCGTCCATGGCAGCCTGCCGACAGATTTAAGCATCTGTTCGATAATATTACAATACCGGAACCATCAAATTTATATGATAAATATGAAGGACGAGGAGCCTATACCGATTCAATAAGACAAGGTCTTGAGATAATGGACTCATCCGATGTAAAAGAATCAATTCCAAAGTTTTCATCAAGAGATGAACAAAGAAAATGGGCATATCAACGCTATATGAGAGACTATTTGGGATGTGTTGCAGGGGTTGATGAGAATGTTGGCAGATTGGTTAAATATCTTAAAGACAACAACTTATATGATAACACAATTATAATTTATACTTCCGATCAAGGATTCTTTTTAGGGGAGCACGGGTGGTTCGATAAGCGTCTTATGCAAGAGGAGTCAATTAAAATGCCATTTTTAATAAGTTATCCAAAAGAGATTAAACCGGGTACAGTAAATAATGACATTACAATCAATGCAGATTTCGCCCCTACCCTTTTAGACTTTGCCGGAATTTCTGTTCCAAAAGATATGCAGGGAAAAAGCATAAGAGATAATCTGAAGGGAAAAACGCCAAAGAATTGGAGAAAATCAATGTATTACCGTTACTTTATGCACATGGATTATTGGCATCACTGTGTTGCGAATCTTGGTGTAAGAACAGACCGGTACAAATTAATCTTCTATTATGCTGACCCACTTAATAAAAAAGGTTCATTTGGCCCATCATACAGACCTGAATGGGAACTATATGATCTCAAGAGTGATCCGAACGAAATGAACAACTTATATAACTTGCCGAAATATAAATCTATAATAAAGAAATTGAAGGAGGAGATATTAAGGCTTAGAAAAGAGTATGGAGATGAAGATACGGACTCTCAAAAAATGCAAGAAATAATGGACAAATATTTTTGGAATTAAATGGAAGACACGACTTTATTAACAAACTCACCCCTGCCGGAGAGATTACGACCTAAATCATTAGATGATTTTGTCGGTCAGGAACATCTCGTTGGAAAGGGTGCAGTATTAAGGCAGATGATAGAGTCGGGTAATTTATCCTCATTTATTTTATGGGGTCCACCCGGTGTTGGCAAAACAACATTGGCTAGAATTATTGCAAATACCTTAGAGTCACCCTTCTATACACTATCTGCAATTAGTGCAGGTGTAAAAGATGTAAGGGAGATTATCGAAAAATCGAAAAACAATTCACTTTTTAATAAAAAAAGAGCTGTACTTTTTATAGATGAAATCCACAGGTTCAGTAAAAACCAACAAGATGCACTCCTTGGGGCAGTTGAAAACGGATCTGTTATTTTAATAGGTGCAACCACGGAAAATCCCTCTTTTGAAGTTATCACTCCCCTTCTCTCCCGTTGTCAGGTATATATTTTTAAATCACTAGATGTAAATAATCTAAAACTGCTCCTAGAGAGGGCTATAAAAGAAGACAAAATTTTGTCAAAAAGAGTCTTTGAGATAAAGGAGACAGAGGCACTATTCAGATTTTCGGGAGGAGATGCCAGAAAATTATTGAATATAATTGAAATAATTTACAATAGTTCTGTTAATGAGGAGATTATTTCAATTTCCAACGACAAAGTAACAGATGTGTTGCAAGAAAATATTGCTATTTATGATAAATCGGGTGAACAACACTACGATATAATATCTGCATTCATTAAAAGTTTAAGAGGTTCAGACCCAAATGCTGCCGTTTATTGGATGGCAAGAATGTTAGCCGGAGGAGAGGATCCGCTGTTTATTGCACGCAGAATGGTTATTCTTGCTTCTGAAGATATCGGAATTGCTAACCCAAATGCTTTATTACTTGCTAACACTTGTTTTGATGCTATTCATAAAATTGGAATGCCCGAAGCAAGGATTATCTTATCGCATACAGCAATTTATCTGGCGACATCTCCAAAAAGCAATTCAGCTTATGAAGCAATCGATAAAGCTTTTGCAGAGGTTCAAATGACAGGTGATTTACCTGTTCCATTACACCTGAGAAATTCTCCTACTAAACTCATGAAAGATCTGGGATATGGAGAAAATTATAAATATGCCCACTCTTATGAGGGTAATTTTGTTGACCAAGAGTTTTTACCTAAGAAAATTGAGGGTAAAAAACTATATGAACCAGGCGATAATCCAAAAGAAAATGAAATTCGCAAAAGACTTGTTCAACTTTGGAAAAAATATAAATATTAGCACATTTTGACTAATTTTGCCGCTGTGTTTTTGATATAATTCACATTCTTAAAACCAAATCAGTTTTCGGGTGTTACATGTGATTAGAATAGTATTCAAATAAATAATAATAAATTATGAGTTTAAACAGCGATTTTACAAAGCGATACGAGAAGATTCCCGTAGAAATTTTTGAAGATTCATTTATTGCCAGTAATCTAGTAGCCAACAAAGTTGCAGAACAGATTAATAATAACGATAAAGCCGGAAAGAAGACAATTTTGGCTTTAAGTGCCTCTTCATCGACCATTCAAGTTTATGAAGAATTGGTAAAATTGAATACCGAAAAGAAATTTTCATTCAAGAATGTTCATATTTACTCCGTTGAAGAGTACTACCCTTTAAACAAGAATGAGCTTCAAAGTCATTATCGCTTTTTAAAGGAGTATCTTTTTGATTTTATTGATATCCTTCCGGAAAATATTCATTGTTTAGATAGTGAAATTCCTAAAGATGAGGTAAATAAATATTGTATTAATTATGAGAATTCTATAGCATCCAACGGAGGTATTGATATTCTTATTTCCGGAGGAATGGGATTTAATGAGCCGGGTACTCATTATAATTCAAGGACAAGACTTATTACTTTAAACTACTCAACAAAAGTTGCCTCTGCTTCTGAATTTTTTGGTGTGGAATATGTTCCGAGCTATGCTCTAACAATGGGTATTGAGACTATACTATCTGCCAAAAAGATTTATCATTTAGCATGGGGAGAGGGGAAAGCAGCCGGAATTGCTAAATTAGTTGAAGGCGCTATTAATGAGCAAGTTCCTGTTTCTTATTTACAACAACACGACAATCTTGAAGTATTTATTGATAGTTCAGCAGCAGCGGAACTTACAAGAATTAAGACTCCTTGGTTGACTGGAACATGCGAATGGAATGATTATCTAATCAGAAAATCTGTTTTCTGGCTCTGTTCAAAATTGTCTAAACCTATACTGAAACTAACCGACAGAGATTACAATGATAATGGTATGAGTGACCTTGTAACTAGTCACGGACCTGCCAGCAAAATTAATATTAAGGTATTTAACGATCTTCAACATACTATTTCGGGATGGCCTGGTGGAAAACCGAATGCAGATGACTCTACAAGACCTGAACGGGCACTACCATACCCCAAAAAAGTTGTTATTTTTAGTCCTCATCCCGATGATGATGTTATTTCAATGGGTGGTACATTAGCCAGGCTTTCGGAACACGGTCACGATGTTCATTTAGCTTACCAGGTTTCCGGAAATATTGCTGTCTTCGACCATGATGCAGTAAGATTCTTAGATTTTCTCAGAGATAGTGCAAAAATTTATGATTTAGAGAAAGATGAAACAGCAAAGATTTATAAAGATGCATTAAATGAGTTGGAGCACAAACATCCTGGTGAACCTGATTCTGCAAACATTCGTGCAGTCAAAGGTGCTATCAGAAGAGGTGAAGCAAAAGCTGCATGTCGTTACTTAAAGATTTCGGAAGAGAGAGTTCATTTTTTGGATTTACCTTTCTATGAAACAGGTGGAGTAAAAAAGAAACCTATAAGTGATGAAGATATTCAAATTGTTGTTAATTTACTCCAATCTGTAAAACCTCACCAAATATATGCTGCCGGCGATTTAAGTGATCCACATGGTACTCACAGAGTTTGTCTGCAAGCAATATTGTTTGCGCTCGATAAACTTAAAAATGAAGAGTGGATTAAAGATTGCAGAGTATGGCTTTACAGAGGCGCTTGGCAAGAGTGGGATGTTGCAGATGCAGACATGGCTGTTCCATTGAGTCCTGAAGAGGTAAATATCAAACGTGAAGCAATTTTTAAACATCAGTCTCAAAAAGACAGACCGCTATTCCCGGGATCAGACAAAAGAGAGTTCTGGCAAAGAGCCGAAGAGAGAAACCATAATACAGCTGTTCTGTTTGATAAGCTAGGAATGGCAGAATATCAGGCAATTGAATTGTTTGTTAGGTACAAAATTTAACTAAAACGGGTAGCCGACTCCAAATTGAAGAGAATAAGAGTTTGGTTTAAACCACATATTAGGAGATATCCATTTTTGATTGGCAGGGTCATAAGCTATTATACCTAAATCCAATCTTAAAATAACAAAACTAAGATCGTACCTGATTCCCGTTCCCCAGTTAAGTGCGATATTCTTATAAAAATTATTAAAAGAGAAATTACCGCTCTTTGCGGTATTTTCTCTTTTTATATTCCATATATTACCTGCATCTGCAAAAAAAGCACCTTCAAATTTATCAAAAACAGGGAACCTAATTTCAACGTTTGCCTCGAGTTTAATATCTCCCGTCTGATTTGGAATAGAGAAAGTTGTATCTATTTGAGAATAACCTGGTCCCACACTTCTTGCTTGCCAACCTCTTAAGCTGTTCGCTCCTCCGGCATAAAATAATTTTTCAAACGGCATCGAAGAAGAGTTACCGTAGGCATATCCTACTCCTGCATTAAATCTAAATGCAAGCGAAGTTCTGTGAGCCAATTTCTTATTATATCCTAACGTTATTTCAGATTTTATGTATTGAGAATATGGAGTATTCCCAATTAAATCTTTTCCTGTAGAATCTTTCTTAAAAGAATTACTGAGCAGACTTAACAAATTGCCGGCGATATCATTGTTCCATCTTAAATAAAATACCGATTTATCTGTTTTTGGATTAGGTTCAGAAATATAATACATATTAAATCCGGCACCCAAATCAAAATAATTCCTATAAGAGTTTCTTATAAAAGGATTTTCAAGGCTTTGATAAAAACTTGAACTTAAATTAGTTAATTTAACAACACTTAACTGAACCGGAAAAAAATTAAACCTTAAATTGTGTTTCGATTTCCAATTGTATCCGTAAGCAGCCGAAACAAGACTTCTTGTAAATTCAGGTCTGTCTTGATAATTAAGTAAAAATTTGAATTCAGTCCTTGGAATTGAAGTAGTAAAACTTGTCTCTGGAATTAATAAAAAATTTGGTATTGATAATGATGTAGAAACTCCTAACTCTGTAGATCTTACAAGACTATTTATATTAACTTGAAAATTACCCATAAAACTTAAGTTAAGCCACTCTCCTCCATTGAATAAATTCTTATGGAAGTATGAAACAGCCGGCGATATCCCAAACAAATTGTTTGAATTACTTGATAACTCCAAATTCAAAGTATATCCCTGAGTTTTAGAAGGGGTTAATTTAATTGAACAATCTACTAATCCAATTTCAGCGCTCTCATTGTCAGGTACTTCATCGAATCTAATATTAGTTCCGGTAAATAAATTAATATCTTTGAATCGGTTATAAGTATTTGTCACATCACTCAATTTATAGTAAGAATAAGGCTCGATTTTGTTTATTTGTTCGACAAATTTTGGTCTTATTTTTAATCTATCTTTATAAATGACAAACATCCCTTTTTTGTATTGGATTGTGTCATATTCAACAGGCGATGTTCCTAGTTTTTCAGATGGATCATAATCCGGCTGAATTGTTATTTTATTAATTTTAAACAGCTTGTGTGGTTTTGAGTTTTTTGGTTCTTCGTTCCTTGTGAAATTTTTAATATAGAGAGTTAGTGATGCTGTTTTTTCATTTCTATTAGTGTCAGATGTGAACGATATATAGTTGTTTGTAAAATTGTAATATCCTTTTTCTCTCAACAAAAGAGCTATTCGTTCAGCTTCCAGTAATAGTGTAGATTCCGATAAAAAGGGATTTGACTTAATTTTGGAGTTGAGAGTGTCATTAAGTACAATTTCATTAATCTTATTATCAGAAATTTTATAGTCTAACTTATTTATTCTAAACCGATCACCCGGATATATTCTATATAAAACACTGGCTGTTCTTTTCTTATATACGATTGAGTCGGAAATAACAGCATCATAATAACCAAGTGTTATAGCGTGATTTAGAATATTTTTTACAGAGTTATCTACAGCCTCTTTGTCGAATTCAACAGGGGCCTGCCCTATTTTTTTTGCAAATTCATTCCATCCTTCATTCTTACTATTACTTAAATTATAAATACTTATAAAAGGATTCCAACCAAAAAAGTAATATGTATTTGCTTTTTGACGTAGATATGGTTCAAACTCCGAAGCTTTAAGTAATTCAGAATTAACAATAACTATCCTGTTTTTTTTTAAACGATATGCACCTTCAGGTAAAATATTAGCTGAACCACATGAGCATAAAATTATTGCGAAACAGGTGAATAACAGTAGTTTATCGAAGGAATAAAATTTCATAAGATCCTGTAATTTTAACAAAATTACAAATTATTATCTTTTCTTTTCTAAAAGGCTAAAAAAAGTATAAATTTGCATTTAATAAAAATCCAACTCGTTTACATATTCATTTTTTTATTAATCCGATTCACTTACATATACAAAATGAAAAATAAGTACATTGACTTAATTGAGCAAAGTTTTGAATTTCCACAGGATGAATTTAAAGTAGATTCTGGTGAGCTTTTGTTTCATAACATTCCAATTATGGATATTATTGAACAATATGGAACACCTCTTAAAATAACATATTTACCTAAAATCTCTTCTCAAATTCAAAGAGCTAAAAGAATGTTTAATGTCGCAATGGCAAAGGTAGATTACGACGGCGATTACCATTATTGTTATTGCACAAAGAGTTCTCACTTTTCATTCGTAATAGAAGAGGCACTTAAGAATGATATACATATAGAGACTTCATCTGCTTTTGATTTAAATCTAATTGAATCACTGCAAGAGGCAGGCACTGTAAATAAAGATTTATATATAATATGTAACGGTTATAAAAAAGATATTTACATCGAAAATATTGCCAATTTTATTAACAATGGCTGGACAAATGTTATACCGGTATTGGATAATATGCAGGAATTCGATGATTTGGACCTTTGTGTAAAAGAACCTTGTAATATT